>JAZDKT010000001.1:0-3420 GCA_043802685.1 Candidatus Falkowiibacteriota bacterium
TTATTTGCCGGCCACACCCATGAAAACAAAATTACGGCGCTTGGTGCAGGCGGCATAAAAACCATTGAAACCGCTGCCAATGTTAATAATCCTTTAGCCAGAATCGTTCAAGTTTATTCTAACGGTGATATAAATTATTCAGATATGCTCGGCTACGGAATGGTTGTCCAAGCGCACTCTCCAATAGATTTAGAAATTATTGATCCCGATGGTTTGGTAATTAATAAACAAACGAATCAAATTGCTGGCGCCGAGTATGACGAAGAAGACATTGATGGCGATGGGGATATGGAGGATTCAATTTCTATATTGGAGCGTAAAATGGGGGATTACCAAATAAGAATAATCGCCGAACCGGGCGTCGGGCCAGACGAAATCTATTCGCTCGATATTTCGACGCTTGAAGACGATTTTGGTTATGTGCCAATAATTTTGGCGCAAGATGTACCGGTGAGTGAAATTCCGTCCGAACCATATATTTTCCATTCCAAAGAAAAACAATCTACTCAAATTGTTTATAGTGGTGATTTAAGCGGGCAGTACAGCAATCAGATTAATTTAATGGCAAATTTAATTGATGCCAATGGGAACCCACTCGTGGATGAAAAAATTTCATTTGCTATTGGCGAGCAGTCGGTTAAAGCGATAACAAATGCTAGCGGCTATGCGTCGGCCACCCTAACCATAGAACAGGCCGCCGGGAAATATTATTTAGCTGAAGTGAATTTTGCTGGTAATGAAGATTATTTGCCCTCGTTTGATTCTAAACAATTTGAGATTGTGAAAAAGGGGATGGAGGTAATCGTAGCCGATGAGGAAGGATTTAGTTTTGATGATTTGATTATAGAAGCCCAAATTATTGATGAGAATGGGAATATTCTGCTTGGCGGGCCTTATGAAGTTGAATTTAAAGTTGGAGAAGAAATAATTGGCATTATGACGATAGGCGAAAACGGTGAGGCGAAAATTGATTGGAAGGTGGATTTAATTCCAAAAGAATTAAGCGAGGAATATCCAATTTTGGTTACTTTTACTGAAAACGAATATTATTTGTCTGCTCACGGCGAAGCCACTTTTACCTTAAAAAGCCCCCAATGGCTTAAAAACGATGCTATAATGGAATTACAGACCAATTTAAATACTAATAAACTTTTAGTTAGTAGCGTCGTGAATCAAATCCAGAATAGCTTAGATGGAAAATTATGGATTGATTCTTCTCATTTAACGTTCTTGGAAAATTGCCAAATCAGCGAATCGGAAATTGATAGTCTCAATTTAGAAAAGGACTTTAATTTAACTAACAGAGCAGGAAAAAAGATAAAGTGTCTTTTACAGAATTCCGGTCTTAATGTTTTTCTGCAAGAATATTCGGCAGTAAAATTGATGGATAATTTCATAATCAAGTCAAAGTTCTTTGATAAAATCAGGCCGGTGTTTGAAGAGGTAATAGAGAAATTAGTTAGGGCCGATGAATTGTTAGCTCAAATAGCGTTCAATGAGGCCCAGTATACCCAAAGCAGCAATCCCAAGACCAATAAAGAAATTGAGCGCCTACTAACGAAAGCGGAAAAGCAATTTGATAAGGCGGAAGACGAGCTTTCAAAAGGTAAACCAGGCAGAGTAATTATTAGATTAGCGGTTTCATGGCTGTATGCGCAGACAGCAGTGAAGCTTATAAATTAAAATTATTAATTAATTTAAAAATTATGAACAATATTTCAAAAAAGAATTATGCTTGGCTAATTGGATTTATATGTATGGTATTGGCCTTGGCACTTTTCTTAAATTACGGTTTTAATTTAAATTGGCACATTGATAAATCTTGGGTTGGGATTGTTTCATTGTATTATATATTGATTTTTATAGGTGCTATTGTCGGCCTGATTAGAGGCATTAAAGAAGTAAAGGACCGGATAAATATTTTAAGTATTCTTGGAATTATACTATGTGTATTGGCGGCGTTAGTGTCTATTTTTATAGGGTATTGGATGGTGATTGCTATTTTTGCAAGTACAACTTAAATCGTATGCTTTATAAAACCCGCCCAGCACAAATACGGATTGTACCGGCGGGAGGCGCTATAGTACAGACGAAAACACTTACTCCAGCGCCAAAATTAATTAGCAAAATTCGGTTCAAACGTGTTTGAGTCAAAAGGCCATATTTAAAATAATAATTCCATGAACCCATTTCTTTATTTATTAACCGGTTTAATTTTGGGCGCGGGGGTAGTTTGGGTTTGGCAAAAAATTAAAATAAAAAAACCGGCCGGGGATATGAGGCCAGTGGCGCGCGAAAAGAGCGAGGCGGAGGCGATTGGCGGGGGATTGGCTGAATTCAATCAGATAAGTCAAGAAAAGAAGAAGGGGAAAAAAGATAAAATTATGGTCGCCCTGCAGGAAAGGGGCAGAATTACCAACGACGCAACTCAGGCACTGCTGGGCGTGTCCGACGCCACAGCCACCCGCTATTTGGACGAATTGGAGCAGGAGGAAAAAATTTTGCAGCAGGGCATTGGCAAGGGTATATTTTACACCGCAAAATAAGGCTAAAAATACGGCTCAAGCACGTCTGAGCCGCAAAGAGAACGGGTTGACATGCTTTATAACAGAACTATAATAAAAACAGGAAGGAGGTGGTAGGCATGCGATAGGAGAGCGGAAGCCAGTGTCGGCAAAAACGCGTTGTTCTTTTAACCGACAACAAAACAACTTCCATTTTGCAGGAGGCGTGTAATGAGTATTTGGAACGGCCTAACCGAAAAGCAAGAAGCCTTTAAACAGGGCGCAGAGGATGCAAAAGCAGAGACGCAAAGCTTTGGCGCGACAGTGGTAAATGCATTTCAGTCAGTTAATCAAATTTTATGGTCAGCGGAAGAAAGGAGAGCATACGAAGAAGGTCGTGAGCACGAAGAAAATAACAGGCGATAACGAAACGCCAAAATCAGAAAAAGAGTCGCCGAATAATTAAATAAAAAAAGCGCCAAAAAAGCGCACATATATGTACGGAATGATTGTAGAAGCCGCTTGTGCGGCCTTTTTTTATCGCCTTTTTCTGCCAAAATAAAACCCCCGGCCGTTTTAGCGGCTGGGGGTTATTATGGCTCAGCACTGTGTTGCATGCTGTATTGAACAATTCCATGGAATTGTTCAATAGAAACAAAAGCAATATTAAAACGGCAGGCGCAGGTCTTTGATGGCGTCGGTTTTTTTGCCTTCGGGCTTGATTAAATCTTTTGAATCAAATTCCGCTTTGTTGACGCGTATGGAAACGCGATAGGCCTTAAGGTCTCTTTTTTCGTATGTTTTTAGCAGCGGCAAAACAGATTTTTCGTCTATTGTTTTTGAGTTTAACCAAGCGTCTTCGTCTTGCGGCCGCAAAATGACGGGCATGCGGTGGTGGATTCTGGCGATCAGAGGG
>JAZDKT010000002.1:0-5543 GCA_043802685.1 Candidatus Falkowiibacteriota bacterium
GATCAAATTGAAGGAAATAATGAAAATACAAGTGAGACAGGAAGTATCCGCCTGGTCAAGCGCGGCAAAGAAACTCACGGGCCTTCCGGCGTAATGAATATTGTGCGCGCCCAAGTTGTCTATATGGAGCCGCTGGATGAGGAGTCAAAAGTTTTGAAAGCGATTCTTAATTATGAAAAATAAATCATATCAATCTTATGAATCCCTGCTAAAAAAATTAACAGGCAGGGATTTATATGATTTATAAGATAATATGAAACAACAAGAGATTACTATGGAAAAGATAGTTTCCCTATGCAAGCGCCGGGGCTTTATTTTTCCTTCTTCGGAAATTTATGGCGGGTTTGCCGCGATTTATGATTTCGGACCGTACGGCGTTGAGCTGGAAAATAATATCAAAAAAGAATGGTGGAAAACAATGGTGCAAGAAAGAGAGGATATTGTCGGGCTGGATTCCTCTATATTTATGCATCCGAAAGTTTGGGAAGCCAGCGGCCATGTATCAGGATTTTCCGATCCTTTAGCAGAGTGCAAGAACTGCCACTCCCGTTTGCGGGTTGATCATTTGCTGGAAGACATCGGAGTTATGGCTGACGAGAAAATGAGCGAAGAAGAAATAAATAATATATTCAATAAAAACAAGGATAAAATAAAATGCCCTAATTGCGGTAAAAAAGATTTCAGCCAAGCCAAGAAATTTAATTTGCTGGTGAAATCAAATTTGGGCAATTTTACGGAAGACTGGGACAAGCAGCCGGCGTATTTGAGAGGCGAGACTTGCCAAGGGATTTATATTAATTATAAAAATATTTTAGACACGGCCAGGGTAAAAATTCCGTTCGGCATAGCGCAGATCGGCAAGGCGTTTCGCAATGAAATAACCGCCCGCCAGTTTATTTTCAGGACGCGCGAATTTGAGCAGATGGAAATGCAGTATTTTACCAGTCCGGAAAATGAAATGGAAGCATACGAAGAATTAAGAAAAGCGCGCTGGAAGTTTTATATGGATATTGGGATAAATAAGAAAAATTTAAAATGGCACAAGCATGAGAATTTAGTTTTTTATGCCAAAGAAGCTTATGATATTGAATATAATTATCCGTTTGGATTTAAGGAACTGGAAGGAGTGCATGCAAGGGGTGATTATGACTTGAGCCGGCACGCGAAATTTTCCGGCAAAGATTTGTCTTATACCGATCCCAAAACCAATAAAAAATATACGCCTCATATAATAGAATCATCAGTCGGAGTCGGCAGGACTGCTTTGGCGGTTTTGTGCGATGCTTATACCGAGGAAGAAATAGACGACAGACGGCAGACGACAGACGATAGGTCAGCCAGCGCTAAAGTTTTGGCGTGCGAGCAGCAAATCCGTTCAACTGCATTGCGGCATAAGGCAGGAACTGCGGCAGAAATGAGGGTTGTCCTTAAAATAGATAAAAAATTGGCGCCGATCAAGGTCGCGGTTTTTCCTCTTTTGAAAAACAAGCCGGAATTGGTCAAAAAAGCGAAAAGCATTTATGATGAATTGAAAACAAAGTTCATGTGCGAATTTGACGATCACGGCAATATCGGCAAGCGCTACCGCCGGCAGGATGAAATCGGCACCCCGTATTGCGTGACGGTTGATTTTGAATCATTAGAAGATAAAGCGGTTACGGTAAGGGAGAGGGATGGTATGAAGCAGGAAAGGGTTGAAATTACTGAATTAAGCAATTATTTAGTTAATAATTTAGAATAATCAACATCCAATAACCAATATTCATTCAACACTCAATATTTAAATAATCAATAAATTGAGTGTTGATTATTGAGTATTGAATGGATATTGAATATTGAGTATTGGATATTAAATTGTGAATAAATGTACAACCTAAAAAAATTACAAAATGGCTTGCGATTAATAACCATCCCTATGCGCGGCACAAAAACAGCCACGGTTTTGGTTATGGTAAAAACAGGATCCAAATATGAGAATAAAAAGAACAGCGGCATTTCCCATTTTTTAGAGCATATGTTTTTCAAGGGCACCGCGAGGCGGCCGGATACGCTTGCTATTTCTTCCGAGCTGGATGGAATCGGCGCGGAATTCAACGCTTTTACCGGCAAAGAATATACGGGATATTACGTGAAAGCCGAAGCAGGCAAGATTGATCTTGCCATGGATGTGGTGAGCGATATGCTTTTGAATTCCAAGTTTGACGCGAAAGAAATAGAGCGGGAAAAAGGAGTGATTATTGAAGAGCTAAATATGTACCGCGACAACCCCATGATATATATTGAAGATTTGTTTGAAGAATTGCTTTACGGCGACCAGCCGGCCGGCTGGGACACGATCGGAACCCGCGAGAATATTCTGGGGTTTAAGCGCGAGGATTTTATTGATTATTTTGATTCTCAATACGGGGCGCAAAATACTTTTGTCTGCGTCGCGGGGAATGTGAAACCTCACCCCAGCCCTCTCCTTGGCAAGGAGAGGGGGCAAAGAATTATAGACAAAGATTTATCTACCCCTCATTACCAAGGAGGGGGACGGAGGGAGGTTGAAAAATTGACAAATAAATATTTTTCAAAACTCAAGCCGTCTAAGTTCCAAGAAAAAAAGCCGGTTAAAGAAAAGCAGGATAAGCCGCAAATAAAAATTCATTACAAAAAAACCGATCAGGCGCACCTGTCTTTGGGCGTCCGCGCTTATGCGTTAGGGCATGAGGATGAATTCGCGCTTAAGCTTTTGTCAGTGATTTTGGGCGAATCCATGAGCTCGCGGCTTTTTATAGAATTGCGCGGGCGAAAAGGGCTGGCCTATTCCGTAAGAACTCAGGCTGAATTTTATACTGATTCCGGCTATTTAACGGCGCAAGCCGGCGTGCCCAAGGATAAATTGCGGCAGGCGATAGCGGTAATTTTAGCGGAATACAAAAAAATAGCCGAGCATTTAATAGATGATGAAGAATTGGAAAGAGCTAAAAATTTAATAAAGGGCCAGATGGCCATCCAAATGGAATCTTCAAGCAATGTCGCAAACTGGCATGGCAGGCAGGCGGTTTTACGAGATGAAATATTAACTCCGGAAGATTTTATGAAAAAAGTAAACAAAGTAAGCGCTCAAGACATCAGGCAAGCGGCGCGGAATGTTTTTGTTAACCAAGGATTGAATCTGGCGGTGATAGGGCCGTTTAGGGATGGGAATACGATGAAAGGGATTTTGAAATTAATAGAAATTAATAGAAACTAATGGAAACTAATGGAAACTAATGGAAACTAATGGAAACTAATGGAAACTAATGGAAACTAATGGAAACTAATAGAAATTGATGGAAACTAATGGAAATTAATAGAAATTAATGGAAACTAATTGAAACTTTTTGAAACTAATGGAAATCTTATGGATGTTAAAAAATATATTAAAGTCCAGGATTTAGATATTTATAAATTAGCGCGAGAATTATCAAAAATCGGCTGGGAAATTTATAGTTTGTTAAATTGGCAGGATAAAAAAACTATGGGGGATCAGTTTATTAGAGCAACTGATTCGTTTGGCGCTAACATAACAGAAGGATATAGCCGTTATTATTATTTAGATAAAATAAGATTTTTTTATAATTCTCGCGCTTCTTTGTCAGAAGCTAATGATTATTGGCTGGAAGTAATGCATGAAAGAAAAAAAGTTGAAGATAAATTATGCGGCCAATATAAAAACATTGCTGTGAAATGTTCAATTAAATTGCAAAATTTTATCAGTACAAATTACAAATCAAGAAATATTGCAAATATAAATAAATAGAAATTTATTTGTTTCACTTCGTTATTTATTGAAATTAATTGAGATTTATGGAAACTTATTGAAACTGCGAGTCGCTATTGAATTTCCATAAGTTTCTATTAGTTTCGCGAGCGAAGCAAGCAAGTTTCCATAAGTTTCTATGAATAATAATTTAGAAAAATTGAACAATGAGCAAAAAAAGGCCGTTACTCACAAAGACGGTCCTTTGTTAATTGTGGCGGGCGCCGGAACCGGGAAAACCACTGTCATAACCCGGCGCATCGCTTATATCATAGAGCGGGGCTGGGCGAAATCAGATGAAATTTTGGCCTTAACTTTTACGGAAAAAGCAGCCGGCGAGATGGAAGAAAGAGTGGATCGGCTGCTGCCAATGGGCTATTTGGATTTATGGATTTCAACTTTTCATAGTTTTGGCGAAAGAATTTTAAAGGAGCATGGGCTGGAGATCGGCTTGCCGGCTGATTTTAAATTGCTTAATGAATTTGAACAGTGGTCGCTGATCAGAAAAAATTTGGATAAATTTGATTTGGATTATTACAGGCCGATGGGCAACCCGGCCAAGTTTATCCATGCTTTAATCAAGCATTTTTCCCGCGCCAAAGATGAAGATATAAGCCCGGCGGATTATTTGAAATACGCGGAAGGGTTGAGGGAGAATTTGGATGGGATGTTGAGCGGAGCAATTACAAAAACACGAAAACACGGAAACACGAAAACACTGAAATACAAAAACACAAAAACACAAAAACACGAAACTTGTGCCGTACCGCGATACGGCAACACGAAAACAAATATAGACGGCGAGAATAATAAAGAAATAGCGGAGCAGGAGGTGATGAGAATCAATGAAGTCGCGAACGCATATCATGTTTATCAGCAGTTATTATTGGACAACAGCGCTTTGGATTTTGGGGATTTGATAAATTATTCTTTGAAATTATTCAGGGAGCGGCCGGCAATTTTGGAAAAATACAGGCGGCAATTTAAGTTTATTTTATTGGACGAATTTCAGGACACAAATTGGGCGCAGTATGAATTGATTAAAATGCTGGCTCAGCCAAGGAATAATTTGGTTGTTGTTTGCGACGATGATCAAGCGATTTTTAGGTTTAGGGGAGCGTCAATGAGTAATGTGCTTCAATTTAAAAAAGATTATCTAAAAGCTGAAAAAGTTGTTTTAGTTAAAAATTATCGCAATAAACAAAATATACTTGACCTGTCTTATAAATTTATTAAATTGAATAATCCAAACAGATTAGAATACCAGTTCGCCAAAGACGCGAAAGAAGGAATGAAATTAAATAAAAAATTAATTGCGCAGGGAAAAGGCGAGGGCGTAATTGAGGTAATTCAGGGGAGTGATTTGCAGGATGAGGTTGGCCGCGTGGTGGAAAAAATTGCCGACATTAAAATTCAGAGCAAGAACTCCAGCTGGAATGATTTTGCCATATTGGTTCGGGCGAATGACAGCGCCAAGGATTTTTGCGGCGCGCTGGAAATCGCCGGCCTGCCTTACCAGTTTTTATCTTCCCGCGGGCTTTATGCCAAGCCGGTGATTATGGATTTGACGGCTTATTTAAAATTGCTTGACGACTATCATGAAAGCGCGGCCGTGTACAGAATTTTAAATTTGCCTGTTTTAAATTTTTCTTATCAAGAATTGGTTAATTTTAATTATATCGCCAGGAAGAAAGCTTGGTCGCTTTATACGGTTTTGCGCGATTCGCGCGGCAGATTGGGCAGTGAAATTCAGCAAAAG
>JAZDKT010000003.1:0-3356 GCA_043802685.1 Candidatus Falkowiibacteriota bacterium
AGCGCTTCTGCCGTGGTTGAAGCCCAATCCATATCCGGTCCATTAAAGGTCCATTGCCCCGCCAAGCCGCCAGTTAAATAACTAGTTATCGGGCTGTTTGTTTGCATTGTTCCGGCTCCGGCCCGATACTGCTCCGCGATTTCCTCGGCTGAAAGCGCGCGGCTGTAAATACGAACTTCATCAAGAATTCCGTCAAAATAACTAGCGCCGATTCTGCCAATATCAACGGCGCCGGCGTTTATTCCCGTGCTTGTGGCAATAGAAACATAATGCCATTCAGCATCTATTGTTGATCCTAAACTGCCATCCACATAAATAGTTTGGCTAAAATTGTTTGCTGTAATTGTTCCATTAACAACTTCTATATCAGCCGTGCCGTTTAAATCAATAATTTTTTCCGTAATACTGTCTGCTTTAATCCAAAAACTAATGGTTTTTATTCCATTATAAACATTTCCGCAGTCAATATAATCATCCGCCCCGTCAAACTCCAATCCCTGACCAGAAATTCCAATCGCGGCTTTTGCGCCAATGACATTCCCATTATTTGCTTCCCCGCTTCGGTCCAGCGCTTCAGCCGTTGTTGACGCCCAGTCCATATCAGGACCGTTGAAGGTCCAATCGCCGACCAGGCCGCCAGAGGATTTATTGGTTATCGGCGCGTTAATCTGCGTCGCGCTTTTTAACAAACTAATCTCGCTCACCACCGGCGTTTGCTCCGAATCCACTGTTGTAAATTTCAATTTATAATAAAAATTGTCCCCGCTCCAGCCCAGCCCTGACAAGCCAAGCGCGCCGGCTTTTTCAAGATGGCTGCCAACTGATAATGTATCCCAGCCCCATTTTGTCCCGGATGAATTATACCAATTCTCGCCGTCCTGGCTGAACTGCGCGTAGACCGCGGTTCCGGCCGGCAGAGACGATATGTTATAGCCAAACTTTTCTGAGCCGTTTAAATTGCTGTCCAGGCCATCCAGCAGATTAGCGGAAACCAAGGTGCCTTGCTTATGATAGCCGTATTGGCCGGCAGCTGGCGGCGTATATTTATCAGAATAATTAACTCTAACCTCGCTTACCGCGGCAGTAAGAGTACTGCTTGAGGTTTCAAATTTCAGCTTGTAGTAAAAATTCGCGCTGGTCCATTCTAAAGCGGTTAAATCAATGTTAGTCACTCCGTCAGCGCAGCTATCCCACCAGCCCTTATAGCCATAACGATTAAACCAATTAATGCCGTCTTGAGAAAATTGCGCGCTCACGGTAGTGGAGGCCGATACTGAAGCGATGCAGTCAAATGACTGGATAATCGCTACATCTTCCAAACCGTTCAATAAATTAGTGGAAAGCACAGTGCCTTGTTTGTAATATTCGACGGCTTTTGCCTGTCCGGCTGAAAATAGAAAAACAGAAATAAACACTACAGCACCAAGTGCTGCCGCAGCACTCGGTGCTAAAATTGTTAAATTTTTAATTTGACATTTGCTTTTATTAAACATATAATAAAAATATAAGAAATAATAATAAAATTAACTGATAAAAATATGTCCGAAACTTTAATAACTACCACTGGAATTTATAGAAATGGAATTGTTATTCCAAAAACCAAACCTTTAAGCAAAGAGCCAAAGGAAGTGTTAGTAGTGTTTTTAAATAAAATCATTTCTATGCCAAAAGGAAACACTGCTCTTGTTTGGAATAAATTGCTTAATTCCCAAGGAATTTGGAAAGACGAACATGGCAAATCCTTTGTGAGAAAAATAAGGAAAGAATCAGATGAAAAATTAAAAAAACTTAAACTGCTTATTTTAATAAAGCAACCTTGATAAGCCGCGACAAGATTTTTCTTAAAATCAAGGAAATTAAAACAAAAATTTTATAAACAACCGCGAATGATTTTTATTTTCAACAGCCAGCCCAAGCCGGCTGTTTTTTATTTTGCCGCTTTATCTTAAGCGAAACAAATCCTTCTTTAAGTAAAAACGCTCCTTTTAACTCTCCTAAATGATTATTATAAATATTCTTTCTTAAATTAAAACTCTCCGCATGCTTAAAGTGTCCGTAATAAGAATTGATCATTGCTAAATTTTTATTTAAATATTCCAATTCATTTAAACTATTAACATCCGCAAAATTTACACAAGACAACTTATTTTTCAAACGATTAACCACTTTTTGCCTTACCAAAGTATAATCCGACTTTATAAAATACCCTAAAAAATCTATTCCTTTGCCTAACGATTGAATTCTAATTTTATTTGAATTTAATTCCAAGCTTAATTTTTCTTTTAAAAAATAATTAATTCTGTCTTTAAAATATTTTAACTTTTCTTTATCTGCATATAGCAAAATAAAATCATCCACATAGCGAATATAATGCTTGCATTTTAATTCTCTTTTTACAAATTGATCCAATTCATTCAAATAAAGATTGGCAAAAAACTGGGAGGTGTAATTGCCGATTGGCAGTCCCCTGCCTTTGGGCTGGCAGCGCAATGATTTATGCGGCGGTATTAAATTAAACAAAGAACGATCCCCTTTCGTTATATAATTTTCCGCATGGCTGTGAAAAATAATTACTCCGGCCAGCCATAGAACATCCTGCTTCCATTGCCGCGGCCTGTTTTGCTTTTCAACCAATTTTTCAACCAATTTATACAAAATCCGCTGATCAATAGCCATAAAAAATCCTTTTATATCCAGTTGCGCGTAAAATACCCGGGTGATGGCTCCATAGTCCCCGATCGCAATCGGGGCTGTGGAGCCGTTTTGCAAACTCGCATCCTCCGCCTCGTCGCAGTCTCTCGGAGAGGACTGCGACGAGGCGGAGAGATTTGTAATTTGCCTGATAAATTTTTTCAATTTAGCAATCGCTTTATGCGTTCCTTTGTCCTCTCGGCAGGCGTAAGAATCAAAAATAAAATTTCGCTCGCCGTATTTTATAATTTCCCTGATTAACAGATGATGGACAATCCTATCTCTGAAATCCGCCGCGAATATTTCTCTTGGCACTGGCTTGGTTACAACAAAACAAACGGAACGGCCGGGACGGTAAATTTTAAATTTTAATTCCGCGAACAGGCGCTCAAGATTTTTTTCCAAATCAATCTCAAATTTTAAAGCATTAGCGGTTTTACGCTTCGTTTTCCGGCAATCCAGATAAGCGCGATATAAATTGTTGTATGTAAAAACATCCATAAATTCGCAAATCGCAAATCGGCAATCGCAAATCGCAAATCACAAATCGGCAATTACCGCCCCCCGACAGTTTAAAGCCCATTTCAGCCAGCCGCCGATCATTTCGCCGATTGCGGCAATATAATTAACTTGCAGATGGGTAAATTGATTGGAAGAAATTAATC
>JAZDKT010000004.1:0-3213 GCA_043802685.1 Candidatus Falkowiibacteriota bacterium
ACGGAATAATTTTAGACGTTGAATTTAAAGATCCGCGATTCGTGAATCAATTTAAAATATTTGCCAAGCGCCGCAGCCGCAGTAATCCTTGGATTTTGTACGGCGTGGTTGTCGATCCAAATAAAATCAAAAAGACGATCAAGCAGGTTCAGCAGAATTTAAAATCAGATGTTTCTTAACTGCGTTATGTATGTAAAAAGGTTTTGGATAATAATCTGCGCTTTTAGTAAATTTTGTTGGCGCTCTTTTATTTGTGGCCGGAAAAATAAAAATGTTAAAGAGCGGGCTGTTTTATTTCGTCAAACTCTTGAAGATTTAGGGTCCGTATTTATTAAATTCGGTCAATTTCTCTCTTTGCGGCCTGATTTGATGCCTAATGAATATTGCCGAGAACTTTTTTATTTGCTAGAGAAAGTACCTCCTTTTTCGTCAAATAAAGTAGTTAAAGTTTTTCTTGAAGAATTTAACTCAACTCCGGAGAAACTTTTTCGTTCTTTTAAAAGTCAGCCTTTTGCGTCAGCATCTTTTCGCAGAATGGCGGTCAAATTTTAGGCAAAAAATTATTTCAGATAATGCGGCTTTTACAAAAATATAAGGTTTTAGTCCCGCCTGATACCTTGAGATACTTTCGGGCAGTTTCATTTCGTCTTAATTTTATTATCTAATTTTATCTTTCATGAAAAACGCCAGCAAGCAGACTTTTAAAATTTTTTGGCGGCATTCGGCCAATTACAAGCGGCTTGTTTTTTTAATACTTGGTGCTCTTATAGCAGGGGCTGTTTTAGGAGTGATTATTCCGCTTTTTTATGGCGAATTTTTTAATCAGCTGGCCGGAGGCGGGGATGCTAAAGACATAGCCGCTGATTTAATTACTATTCTGTTATATATTCTTGGCTTGAATTTTTTGCAATGGGCGTTTTGGCGGGTAATCAGTTTTGGCATGATTTATTTTCAGCCGCGGGTGATGGCTAATTTAGCCAACACTTGTTTTGATCATCTCCATCATCATTCCTATAGATTTTTCGTCAATAATTTTACAGGCTCGTTAGTTAAGAGAGTTAACCGTTTTGTGCGCGCTTTTGAAAAGCTTACTGATATGTTTTTATTTGATTTGGGCACATTGGCTGTGGAAACAGCCGTTATCCTGATCGTGCTGGGATTTATCAATTTTTATTTGGCGCTTATTTTATTTGTTTGGGTGTTTATTTTTATAGTATTTAATTATTTTTTTTCCAGATGGAAATTTAAATATGATTTAAAAGCCAATATCGCCGATACCAAAGTTACAGCTCGCTTGGCCGATACTATTGCCAACAGTATTACCATTAAACTTTTTTCCGGATTTAATTTTGAGTCCCGGTCTTTTCGCAAAATAACTGATCGTCAATTTAGATTAACCCGTTTTAGCTGGCAGCTGGGCGGGTGGATGGAAGCCGGGCAGGCATTTTTAATGGTTGGTTTGGAGTTCCTAATGTTTTACATGGGAGTGCGGCTGTGGCAGCAAGGAGTATTGCCTGTAGGATTTTTTGTAGTGATGCAGATGTATATTATAAGGCTGATGAGAAAGCTTTGGGATTTTGGGCGCATTATTCGCCATATTTACGAGGAGTTAGCATCTGCCGCCGAGATGACCGAGATTTTAGATACAGATTATGAGATTAAGGACATGCCGAATGCTCAAGAGTTAGCAGTAACCAGGGGGGAGATAGAATTTAAAAATGTGCGATTTGGCTACCGCAAAGGTTTAAATATATTCCCGGAGATGAGCCTGCGAATAAAGCCGCAGGAAAAAGTAGCCATTATTGGGCCTTCCGGCGGCGGCAAGTCAACTTTTGTTAAGTTATTGTTTCGTTTTTTTGAAACTAAAAAGGGCTCAATTTATATTGATAAACAAAATATTAAACAAGTAACCTTAGATAGTTTGCATCAAGCTATCAGTTTAGTGCCGCAGGATCTAATTTTATTTCATCGCAGTTTAAAGGAAAATATCCGCTATGGTCGCAGGAAGGCTTTGGATAAAGAGGTGATTGCGGCGGCCAAAATGGCCCATTGTCATGATTTTATCAAAAATTTGCCGCAGGGCTATAATACTTTGGTGGGCGAGCGGGGAATTAAACTTTCCGGCGGGGAGCGTCAGCGGGTGGCGATAGCGCGGGCCATATTAAAAAATGCCTCAATTTTAGTGCTGGATGAGGCTACCAGCAGTTTGGATTCGCAATCTGAACAAATGATCCAAGACGGTTTAAATACTTTAATGCAAGGCAAAACAGTAATCATTATTGCCCACAGGCTCTCTACTATTATGAAAATGGATAGAATTATTGTGATTAAAAACGGCATGGTGGAAGAAGAGGGGACGCACGGTCAATTGCTTAATAAAAATAACAGTTTGTACCAACAATTGTGGGAGTTACAGGCCGCCGGGTTTGTGCAAGTTTAATTTAGTTAAATCTGCCTGCGAGCCATCCGCCGATTTGATGAGTAGCCGCGATTACGAAAATCGCAATAAGCAGATGTTCAAAAACCACTGGCAATGGTTTTATTTTTTGGTCTTTGGCAGTGAGCGCGCTTAAAATAATCAGCCAGAATAATCCCCAAATTATACTTACAGCAATAGCCGCCGAAAGATTGAAGAGCAAAACTGGGACAAGAAAAGTTAAGGTAAAGATAAATTTGGAGGCAAAAGTTGCCGCAGTAGCTTCCCAGATTTCGCGCGTTGTGTGCTTGTTTTCCGATTCCTCTGCCATGTGAATGCCTAAAGCGTCAGAAAAAGCGTCAGCAACCGCGATTGTCAATATGCCGCCGATAACTACTGTCTGGGAATGAGTGCCGGAATTAAGCCCTGTCATAAGGCCTAAAGTGGTAATAATTCCAGAAGTTAAGCCAAAATTAAGACCAGTTTTGATTGAATGTTTCATTATAATAATTTGGTGACGGCGGGAGGATTCGAACCTCCGACCTAGGGGTTATGATTCCCTCGCTCTAACCAACTGAGCTACGCCGCCGGAAAAATAATTTTTAATTTTAAATTTCTAATTTTTAATCAATTTCTAATTTTCAATTTTTAAACTTTAAATTCTAATTGGTAAAAAGTTTGAACATTAAAAATTAAGTCATTAAAAATTTAATAAAAATTATAAACCCACATTCAACCACTAAGTGCAACGCTCGCGACGGAGCGCTTCCGCGGGTGTGTTAAAGTTTAAACATTTT
>JAZDKT010000005.1:0-5555 GCA_043802685.1 Candidatus Falkowiibacteriota bacterium
CGGAAGCGAAACTAACGGAGAACATGTGAAAATAAAAGTGGGTGAAAAAAATCTGTCTATGGTTATAGTGCCTCCGGGAGTCGTTCATGGCTATAAATGCGTGAGTGAATGCCCCGCGTATTGCATTAATCTGCCTGACAAATTGTATAAAGGAAAAAACAAGAAGCAGGAAGTTGACGAGATAAGATGGGAATCTAAAAATAATTCACCTTATAAAATTAATTAGTTAGTGATTAGTTAATTAGTGATTAGGTTTGTTTTACCTAGTCAACTAATCCCTAATCCCTAATCCCTAATTTACTATGGACTGTATTTTTTGCAAACTCATAGCCGGCGAATTACCTAGCCACAAGGTTTATGAGGATGACAAGGTAACGGCCTTTCTTGACATTCTGCCCATCAGCCCGGGGCACACTATTATTGTTCCCAAAAATCATGTTGCGGATGTTGAGAATTTAAATGACGACGAGCTTTGCGCCATGGCAATCGCCATTAAAAAAATCGGCAAAGCGGTTATGGAAGGATTGGGCGTCAAGGGCTACAGCGTTTTTCTGGACAACAAAGACGCTGCCAACCAGCATGTTCCCCATGTTCATTTTCATTTAGTGCCAAGAAAAGAAGGCGACAACTTGGCAAGATGGCCTCAAACCGGCTATTCTGACGGAGAGGCGGAAGAGGCGTTAAAAATGATACAAGAAAAGTTATAAATAACTAATAACCGCTAAAATATGGACTGTATTTTTTGCAATATTATAATTGGAAAAATTCCTTGCTATAAAACTTTTGAAAATGATGATGTCATGGCTTTCTTGGATATTAATCCGGTTAGCCATGGCCATACGTTAGTTGTGCCCAAAAAACATTTTACTAACATGGAAGATATCACGGAAGAAGAGTTGGGCAAGCTCATCAAAGCTGTGAAAAAAATCGCTTACGCGCTAAAAAACGGCTTAGGCGCCGCGGGCTACAATATTCAGCTTAATAATGACCCTGAAGCCGGGCAGGAAGTTCCGCATATTCATTTTCATATCATTCCCAGAAAACAAGGCGACGGACTGAAAATTTGGAAGCAAACTCAATACAACAAAGGAGAAATTGAAAAAGTTGTAGATAAAATAAAAGGCCGGCTTTAAAGATATTATACGAAATGAAATTATTAGTTACAGGCGGAGCCGGATTTATCGGCTCCAACTTTATACATTATTGGCTTAAAAAATATCCAGATGATAACATTATCAATCTGGATGTTTTAACTTACGCCGGGAATTTGGAAAATTTACGCGATGTTGAAAATAATAAAAATTATAAATTTGTAAAAGGAGATATTTGCGATGAAAAGTTAGTGAATGATTTAGCAAAAGATATTGATTTAATCGCGCATTTTGCCGCGGAAACTCATGTAGACAGGTCTGTTATTAATAGCGGCGATTTTATAAAAACCAATGTAGAAGGAACCGGAGTATTGCTTGACGCGGCGAAGAAGAATAATGTAAGATTTCACCATATTTCCACGGACGAAGTGTTTGGCTCATTAGGACCAAATGAGCCGAGCTTTAATGAAAATACTCCCTACGGTCCGCGAAGCCCTTACAGCGCTTCAAAAGCCGCCGCTGATCATTTAGTTCGTTCATATTACCATACTCATAAGTTGCCGATAACTATTTCAAACTGCACCAATAATTACGGGCCATGCCAATTTCCGGAAAAATTGCTGCCTTTATTTATCACTAATTTGCTGGAAGGCAAAAAAGTTCCCGTATATGGAAACGGACAGAATGTAAGAGATTGGATTCATGTTGATGACCATAACGCCGGCGTTGACGCGATTATAAAAAAAGGAAAAATAGGCGAAACCTATTGCCTTGGCGGGAAAAAAGAGCTGACTAACATGGAAATTACCAAGAAAATTTTAGAGTTGATGGGCAAGGGAGAAGAAATGATTGAGTATGTCAAAGACAGGCCAGGGCATGACTTGCGCTACGCCATGGATATTTCCAAAGCCAAGCGGGAATTGGACTGGGAGCCGAAAATTAAATTTGAATATGGTCTGGCAAAAACAATAGAATGGTATAAAAATAATAAAGATTGGTGGAAAAAAATAAAATAAATTCTACCGCCCTTTAGGGCAGGGTTTAGCAAGCTTTAGCTTGCCGTACGGGATGCTAAAGCATCCAAAACCCTGGGCTAAAGCCCGGTAGAAAATTCATATGAAAATTTTAATTTTAGGCGCCAAAGGAAATTTGGGAGGGCAATTGATAAAAATTTTTACTGATGATTATGAGGTTGTCGCGTGGGACAGGGGAGAGATTGATATTACCGATAATGAATTAATTTTGAAAAAAATAAAGGATGTGAAGCCGGATGTAATCATCAACGCGGCCGCTTACAACGCGGTTGATAGATGCGAGACGGATGAGCAAGAGTTTGAATTGGCAAAAAAATTAAATGGCGATGCTGTCGGTTTTTTGGCGCAAGCCGCGATTGAGGTTGGCGCTATTTTAGTCCATTATTCCACTGATTATGTTTTTGGGGGAATCGCCAATGAAGCGAATAATGAGCGAATGAAACAAATAAAAAAACAAGGCGGGTTTAAAGAAGATGATAAGCCATGCCCTGTTAATAAATATGGCGAAACTAAATTAATGGGCGAGCAGGAGATTATAAAGCGGAGCGGGCAGGGATTAAAATGGTATTTAATCAGAACATCAAAATTATTCGGACCGAAAGGCGAGAGCGAGCTGGCAAAACCGAGTTTTTTTGATGTTATATTGCAATTAAGTAAAAAGCGCGATTGCATTGACGCAGTAAATGAAGAGGTAAGTTGTTTTACTTATACGCCTGATTTGGCAAAAGCTACTAAAAAATTAATAGAAGAAGATTATGGCTATGGAATTTATAATATTATTAATAGCGGCTCCTGCGCTTGGTATGAGGCGGCTGCAGAGTTGTTTAAAATTGCGGGGCTAAATGTAAAAGTAAATCCGGTTTCAGCGGATAAATTTCCCAGGCCGGCGAAAAGGCCGAAATATTCGGTTCTGCAGAACACAAAATTTGAACAGCTTCGGAGCTGGAAAGAAGCACTGAGGGAATATTTGGGGAAATGAATCAGGAATTATGAATTATGAATTAAGGACAAATAATCAACACCCTAATTCATAATTCATAATTCATAATTCTAAAATATGAAAGGAATTATTCTATCAGGAGGCAGCGCCACAAGATTAAGGCCTTGCACAAAAGTAACAAGCAAGCAGTTATTGCCGGTTTATAACAGGCCGATGATTTATTATCCGCTTAATACGCTGATAAAGGCGGGGATTAAAGAGATATTGATTATCGTAGCGCCTGAGAGAGCCGGTGATTATTTAAACCTGCTTGGCTCCGGCAAGGAATTTGGAGTAAAATTTACTTATGAAATTCAAGATAAGCCGCGCGGGCTGGCTGATGCTTTTATTATAGGTGAAAATTTCATTGATGATGAAAATGTTTGTATGATTTTAGGAGATAACATTTTTGAAGATGATTTCAGTGAAGATATTAAAAATTTTCAAAAAGGAGCAAAAGTGTTCGCGAAAAAAGTATCTGACCCGGAAAGATCCGGCGTAGTGAAATTTGATAAAAATATGAAAGCGGAAAAAATTGTTGAAAAACCAAAAAAATGGATCAGTGATTATGTAATAACGGGTTTATATCTCTATGATTGCAGAGTCGTTGAGGTAGCTAAAAATATTAAGCCCAGCGAAAGAAATGAGCTGGAAATTACCGATTTGCATAATTGGTATTTAGAAAAAAATGAATTGGAAGTTGCAATGGTGAGTGGCGAGTGGTTAGACGCCGGCACTTTTGATAGTTTTTTTGAAGCGCAAAAACTGGCTAAAGAAAAATTGCAAGACAAGATGGTTATATAGCGCGCAGCTCATAACGCGTAACGCGTAACGCGTAACGCCATTATGCTATGAAAATTACAAAAAAAATTATTCAACAAATTGAACAAGAAGCTAGAGATTATTTTAATGGCGCAAGCTGTTGCCATGATTGGACGCATGTTGAACGGGTAAAAACACTGGCTTTAAAAATCGGCAAAAAAGAAAAAGCTGATTTTAAAATTTTAGAAATAGCCGCTTTACTGCATGATATCGGCCGCCGAGATGAAATGAAAAATAAAGGATCATTCTGCCATGCTGAGCGAGGCGCTGAAATGGCGGAACAAATGCTTAAAAAATACAAATTGGACAAAGAAATAACAGATAATATTCTGCATTGCGTCAAAACTCATCGCTACAGAAACCTCCATAAACCGAAAACAATTGAGGCAAAAGTCTTGTTTGATTCAGACAAGCTGGATTCAATCGGCGCTATGGGCATCGCCAGAATTTTTTTGTTCGCAGGCAGTATGGGTTCAAAAAATCTTTATACCGGCAATGAAAAAAAGCTGGCAAAAGAAAATAAAAGTTATTCATATACCAAGGAAGATTCCGCCTTCCTGGAATACGAAGTAAAATTAAAATATATTAAAAATAAAATGTTAACAAAAGGGGGCAGAAAAATGGCTAAAAGTAGAGACGATTTTATGAAAAAATATTTTAAAATATTTTGGCAAGAGGTAGGGGGTAAAAAATAATAATCATTATCGTTACGCGTTACGAGTTACGCGTTACGAGTTACGAGTTATGCGTTACGCGCTCACAATCGGCTTTATCACTTACGGCAAATCCACGGCAAAGTATTTGCCTTATTTTTTATCCAGCCTGAAAAACCAAACTTTTAAAGAATATAATATAATTTCGTTTGACAATACAGAAAATTTTGATAATGAAAATGTTGATTATATAAAAAACAATTATCCCGGAATAGAAATTTTGCGCGCCGGTGAGAATATCGGTTTCGCGCGGGCTTATAACAAGATGATAGGCAAGGCGGTTGAAGCAGGCGCTGAATATTTTCTGGCAATAAATCCTGATATAATTTTAGAGCCGGACGCGGTTGAAAAAATGGTTAAAACAATGGATAGCGATGGCGCGCTTGGGTCTGTTTGCCCAAAGATTTTGCGATTTTACCTCACCCCCCAACCCCCTCTCCTAAATAGTAGAGGTGGAGTAAATTTTGAGGTAAAAAAAACAAATATTATTGACACTTGCGGCATTCAACTGAAACCCGGTTTAAGATTTATAGACGCGCGCCAAGGACAAATTGATTATTCGTCAAGCTCGGGGCAAGCAATTTTAGGCCCATCCGGAGCAGCCGCCATGTATAGAATTGATGCTTTAAACAAGGTAAAACAAGGCGATGAATATTTTGATGAGCTAATGTTTATGTACAAAGAAGATTGCGATTTGGCTTATAGGTTGTTTTTGGCCGGTTTTCAATCAAAATGCGTTAATGGCGCGATTGTTTATCATGACAGAACCGCGCGCGCAAAAGGCGAGAGTAATTTGCAAGTCGCGTTAAACCGCAAAAATAAAAATAAACAAATTAAAAAATGGTCATTTTTAGGCCAGCAAATAATTTTTGTAAAATATTGGAAACAGCAAAATTTTTGGAACAAATCAACGATT
>JAZDKT010000006.1:0-14628 GCA_043802685.1 Candidatus Falkowiibacteriota bacterium
GGGCGATTATTTAGTGGTAATAATAAATAATGACAAGCAGGTGGGGCTTAAAGGCAGAATTCCATTTATGGATGCCTATGATAGAGCTGAAATAATAAAAGCTATCAGATGGGTTGACGAAGTTTTTATTTCCATTGATAACGATCTAACAGTCTGTAAATCTTTGCAAAAGATAAAGCCGGATATTTTTGCCAATGGAGGGGATAGAAAAAGTTTAAACGATATCCCGGAATATGATATTTGCAAAGAATTAAATATAAAATTAATAGACGGCTGCGGCGAGAAAATAAGATCAAGTTCAATATTGATTAAATGCGCGGCTGAAAAACATCATGGCTAAATCAATAAAATTTATTTCAATTTTAATATTAGCTGTTTTCTTGATCAGCGCTTTTTCTTATTGGCGCGGAGTTAACAAGCCGGCCTTGGAAGACAGCCGGAATCAAGTTTTTATTGTCTCAAGCGGAGAAAGCGTTAAGCGGATAAGTGAAAATTTGTTTAACGCGAATTTGATTAAATCGCAATTTTATTTCAAAATTTATGTCTGGCGAAAGGACAAGCAAGCCGAATTCCAAGCAGGGGAGTACTTATTGAATCCAAGCATGCCAATCACGGAAATAGTGGAGATTTTAACCAAGGGCAGAAGCTTGAGCAAAGAAAAGAACATAAAAATCATTGAGGGCTGGAATATTCGCGATGTTGACAGCTACTTGGCTGATATGGGCGTTATTTTAGATGGCGAATTTGTTGAACTGGCAAAAAAGGGAATTAGGAATTATGAATTAGGAATTATGGAATTTAAATTTTTAAATGACGCGCCGGCAAGCGCTAGCATGGAAGGATATTTGTTTCCTGATACATATAGAATTTACCAAGATGCCGCCGCAGAAGATATAATTAAAAAAATGCTTTTGAATTTTGATAAAAAATTAACAGATGAGATGAGAGCTGAAATCAACAAGCAAGGCAAAACTATTTATGAAATAATCACCATGGCTTCTGTTATTGAGAAAGAAGTAAGAACAGAGAAAGATATGAAAATCGTTTCAGGAGTATTTTGGGACAGGATAAAATACGGCCAGCCATTAGAGTCATGCGCGACTCTTGCTTATGTTTTGGGCGTGAATAAAAAGCAGTATACCATAGAGGACACGAAGGTTGACTCGTTGTATAACACATATCAGAATAAAGGCCTGCCGCCCGGACCCATTTGTAATCCCGGGCTTAGCGCCATCCAAGCCGCTATTTATCCGGAGTTTACCGATTATAATTATTTTTTAAGCCGCCCGGACGGAGAAACTGTTTTTTCCAAGACTTTTGACGAGCATAATATGAATAAAGCGAAGTATTTAAAGTAGCAAGGCTTTATTTAACGGAACAAAAATGTTATAATAATATTAATGCAAAGAAAATGTTATTAAAAAAATATGTTTGACGGCAAACAAAAATTTAACATTAAAGAAGAAGAAAAAAATCATAAGAAAACCAACAGGAATTTTTCTATTTTGCCTAATTTTCCCAAGCAAGATGTTTCAAATCAAAACGAAGGCAAAAAGCCGCTTATCGGTTTTTTAAGCCGCTTTGGCGATAATGCGAACATCATAGCGGCCGCTGTTTTTGTTTTGATATTAGCTTTGGGCATTTTTTCTTATTTTGTTTTCATAAACAAACCGGGCTCTAAAACTGAACCCGCGGAAGCGCTGCCGGGCCAGGGCGCTGATAATTCCGCCGGCATGCTGCCGGACGCCGTAAGCGGAAACGGGAATGGAGACGCCGGCGCGGATGGAAGCGGCGCGGAGCTAAAAGCCGAGGATTTAACTTTTGGTTATTTTTACGAAAAAGACGAGGAAGATTTGCCGGATTCATCTTTTTTGCGGCTTGATTTGCCGATGAATGTAAAAACAGATGTATCCAATTATTATGATGTTTCCAGAAAAGTTAATCTGGACAGCCGGATAGATCAATTAAACCAAGAGGGCTTTGCCGTTTTGGATAATCCATTCGCCAAAGAGTGCGGAGCTGATGGCTGCGCGGATAATTTTTACGGCATGTTTGATTTGCTGAGCGAGAAGCAGGCGCCCTTGCTTATTACAAGCGATTTTTTAATATATTATTATCAGAATGTTTTAAAACAAGCGTTTAAAGATATAGAAAAAGATGTTTTTTATAATGATTTATGGCAAATCAATAAAAGTTTTTACGAGATCGCCAACAACAGATACAGAGAATCGCGCAAGAATATAGGCATAGCCAATGACCCCATACTGGAAGGTCAAAGGCTGGAAGCGGCTTATTTCGCCGTAGTATTAGAGCTTTTAAAGCCCAAAGCGAATCAAATCAGCCAAGAAGCCAATGAAAATAAATTCAGTGAAATAGAAGCGGCGGAATTTGAATTCAGTCCGCCTGCTTATTTTCAAGAAGATATTAACAAGGAAATGAATTTAATTATGGAAGCGAAAAAAGAAAGCAAATCGCCGATTTTTCTTTATTCAAGGAATTATCAAGATTTTAAAATACCAAAAGATTATGAAAGCAATGCCAAACTGCGCAATTTTTATTTAGCCGCCAAATGGATGAATTCCGCTTTTCCTTTGTATTATATAAGCGAAGAATGTCCGGACTGCCTGCTTGACAAGTATGATTGGACGATAAATATGATTGCCGCATGCATGATAACCAAAGATTTTTTTGACAACCAAGACTTGAAGAATAAGTGGGCGAAAATTTATAAAGTTCTTTCATTCTTTAACGGTTTGAGGCGGGAGCTGACCTATCTGCAATATCAAAGCGCCTTAGTTGATTTTTTTGGAGATGATTACAGAATAGACAATATTTTTTCTTATGATAACCCGCAAAAGGAAGAAAATCTTTTAAAGCTGCGGGAAAAAATAGCCGAGAATTCTTTTTTTGAAATTGAAGGAGGAATTAACAGGGAAAATTCTTCAAACAAGAAATTCTTGGGGATGCGAATGCTTCAGCAGGCGTATTGGCCGAATGATTATATTTTTAGCCAGCTTACAACGCCTAATGTTGGATTTTACAATCAAGACATTAAAGATTTTGAAAAAGGAATTAATTTAACAAGCTGCAGAAAAGAAAAAGCGTCTGACAGATGCAACGGATTCGGCATGGATGTTATAAATTTAATTTATCCCATAGGCGGTAATTCTGAATATTTTAATGAAAATATAAATTATCAGGATTACGACAACCAGATTAGTTACCTGAGAAGCCAATTGGAGTATTTTAATGTTGACAGCTGGCATAATAATATTTTTTGGACCACTTTAAGCATGGCTAAATTATTTTTAGAATCCGTCAGTTCGGCCCGCCATCCTTATGTTTCAGCCGGTTGGCTTGAAAAGAATATTAATACATCTTTGGCCGCGTGGGTGAATCTTCAATTGCCGGCAGACGAATTGGCCGGCGGCTGGAAAAAACAAGGCGGAAATTTGGGATTAATCAAGGTCAATAGCGATTATGATTATATTGAGCCCGACATCAAATTAGTCGGTGAATTAATATCCGATTGCAAGATGCTCCTTGATACATTAACAGCGCTAGAGGTTGTGAAAGAATCTGATTTTGTTCACGGCAAATTAACCAAGCTTATCAGCGAGCTGGAAAATGTGAAAAGCATGATAAAGAAAGAGTTAAACGGCGAAATCTTGGATTACAGCGAGCTAGAAATTATCAATAATTTAGCCAAGCAATTTATTGTCGCGCAAAGCGGAGAGAAGGACATAGAATTAAAATTCGTTGATTCCGACAGAATTATCACGGAAAGCATAGCAGGCGTTAAGCTGTTAGTCTTGGTTTATGATCGGGACGGCAGTAAATTTTTCGCAATCGGGCCTATTTTTAACTATCAGGAGAGATAGCATAATGCGAATCCGCAAAATCTCTCCGGCGCACCGGAGTAAAATGCGAATACAGCAAATTGCGAATATGCGAATGCAAGGTGTTGACATAAAATTTATATATGCTATTATATTAATATAAATCTTAATATAAATCAGCCACAGACAACAGGCATTTAAGATAAGACCTGTCGAGGCGATTGAATTTAGCTAATTTCAGCTAAATATTGCGTCTGTGGTAATCCACGGATTTTTTTATTATAATAATGCGAATCTGCAAATTATATGCAAATACTGCGAATGAGAATAACGCAAATTTATTATTCGCATTATTAGTAATTTGCGGTATTTGCATATAATTTGCAGATTCGCATTATAAAATATGGCCAAGACAAAAGAACAAAAAAAGAAAATTATAGATGATTTAAAAGAAAAAATAAGCAAAGCCAAGTCTATCGTTTTTGTTAAGTTTAATAATTTGAATGTTAATAAAAACGAAGAATTACGCAGTCAGCTTCGCGAAAGCGGAGGCGAATATTACGCGGCAAAGAAAACTTTAATGGATTTAGCCCTTAAGGATTCCGCGCTGGAAAATGTCTGCATAAAAAAATTTGACGGCCAAGCAGCGGTCGTATTCGGCTATGACGACGAGGTAACGCCGGCTAAAATAGTCGCCAAGTTCAATAAAGACAATGAAGGCAAATTGGAGTTTATCGGCGGAATTCTGGAAAATAAATTTATTTCATCTGAATCCGTCGCTGATTTGGCGCAAATACCAAGCAGGCAGGAGCTTTACGCCAAGATAGTCGGCTCTATTAATGCCCCTATTTTCGGCTTTGTTAACGCCTTAGCCGGAAATTTAAGGAATTTGGTTTATGTGTTAAAGGCTGTTGAAAATAAGAAAAATAATTAAATAATAAAAATAATTAAATAAGAAATAAAATCTTATAAATCATATAAATCCCCGCTGTTTTTTCCGCAAAGATTTATAAAATTAATAAGATAAAATAAAATTATGTCTGAAGAAAATAAACAAGTTGTCGCTTCCGAAGAAAAAAAGGAAGTGAAAGAATCCACCTCCGCTCCCTCCGACGCTAAAGCTATGGCGGGCAAGAAAGCTACGGCGGACAAGGAAGAAACTAAGGAAGTAGAGGTTCCGGACAAATTCAAATCTCTGGTAGAAGGTATTGAGAAAATGTCGGTTTTGGATTTAGCCGAATTGGTAAAAATTTTAGAAGAAAAATTCGGCGTGTCAGCGTCTGCTCCGGCAATGATGTTCGCCGGCGCTGGCGTTGCGGGAGCGGCAGCAGAGCCGGTTGAGGAAAAAAGCAGTTTTGACATTGAGATTACTGAAGCAGGAAGCAATAAAATCGCCGTGATTAAAGCTGTCAGGGAATTTACCGAGATTGGGTTAAAAGACGCTAAAGACTTAGTGGACAGCGCTCCAAAAGTAGTGAAAGAGGCGGTTAAAAAGGAAGAAGCTGAAGAAATAAAGAAAAAACTTGAAGCAGCCGGCGCGAAAGTTACTTTGAAATAAATGCCGCGTAACGCACAACGCGTAACGCATAACGCATAACGCGTAACGCATAACGCATAACGCATAACGCGTAACGCGTAACGAATTAATTTAAAATATTTTTTTACGCCTCATAGCAGCTTCATGAAAAGGGCTCTTGACGGTACAATACTTTAAGTACAACAAAAACGCACAGCATAAATATGCTGTGCGTTTTCGTTACGCGTTATGCGTTATGCGCTGCGCGTTACGCGAGCTTATTCTTCAAAATGAGTTCCTTCAATTTCATAAACAGATGCCGCGTTCAAGAAATATATTTTTTTAGCGGCTTCATCAACGGCAAAATCTTTTAGTTCATTAAATTCGTCAGCATGGTATTGAAGCAGAAATTTTCCTGTTTTATCAAATATAATCAGCCGTTTGTTCACGGGCTCCAACATGTATATATATTTAAGTTCAGGCGAGACTATGATTTTTCGCGCGTTCTCAATTTTTGGCTCAACATTTTCCAGCGTGAAATCATCGGCCTGTCCTTTTAAGTATTTTAATACCTCGCCGTTGCTTTTCAGGACATATATATGGCCGTCTATGGATATATCCGCTGCTTTTGAGAAATCAGCGTTTTCCGCAAGCCATGAATATGATCCGCCGATGCCGCCTGCCGATATTCTATGGCGGTAAATTTGGTTATTTTTGGAATCAAGAAAATACAAGTTGCTGTTGTATGTATCAGCGCCTGCTATATTGCCGCGTTCGCCTTTAAAGTTAACGGTCAATTTGGATATTTCTCCGCTTTTATCATTAATTTTTATTATGTTATCGCTGTTTAAATAATAGATATTATCGTTTTTATCAGCTATCGGGAAATCTAACAAGCTGATATTTTGCCCGATTTCCGCGATTGCCGTTATCAAATTATCTTTTAAGTCCAGCATGTAAATTGATTTTTGCCCGGAGTCCCCGGCGTATATTTTATTTTTATTCAATAAAATTATTATATTGTCCGGGTTGGCGCCGCTATGCAGATTAACAAAATCAGCTATTTCATCGGGGGATTCTATTTTCACCACGCGCCTTGTTTTTTCCAGCTGCTGTTTATGCTTGTCGGCGTATTCGTTGTATTTATTAATTTGATCTTCTGTTTCTCGCGGGATTTGTTCCAGCAGCCCGCTGATTTCTTCCAATATTTTATTGGCGGACTCTTCATTGCTGTAAAGCAGGCTGGCATCAATTTGATTTTGCTTTTTTTCAATTGTTTGGACCAAATCCGAATACACTTGTTCCTTTTCTATTTTTTCATTTTTTAAATTAAGTATTATTAAGTTTTGAGTTAATATTAACAGGCAGGCAAGAGCGATAATTATTAATATTTTATTTTTTTTGCTCAGCCCCTTGAACCACGCGGCGATTTTTTTGCATGAGCCGCGTATTGTTTGTTTGATCCGTTGGTATGTTAGCGCTGTATTCCGCCCGCATAAACGGCAGGCGTTTATTGCGTTATTTTTGTTAGTGATTATTTTTACGATAAAAACCGTAAACCTGAAGAAAAAAATAAAAATATTTTTCGCGATTTCCCATATTTTTTTAAAAAGAGGGGCGGCCGCTCTTCTCTTTATCAATATTTTTTCTTTTAGCAGAAATTTTTGTCCTTGTCCGGCCGGTTTGGCAATTTTTATTTTTTCAAAAATTGTATTTAAAAATTTCAGCCATTTTTTAAAGTTTACGGCTCCGCTCGCGGCCAGCAGTTTTTCTGTTTTGTCTTCGGTCGCGTTCAAATTTTCAATAGATGATTGGCTGGACGCGGAGCCGATATTTTCCATTAATTTAACCGGCGTTGCTTCCGGAGCATTTTTAATAATAATGCCGAAAAATGAAACATAAGCGTTTATTTTATTGAGCGTGTTTTTGATTTGCTCAATAGCGCCGGCCGGCGGAAGCGCGGTAATAATGCGAAGCAATTGGCCGCTTGACAAATATTCAGGCAATGCCTCGTTGGTAAATAAAAAATATCCGCGCGCTGGGATGGAGCCGCTTATCACATTGCTGAATAATTTGGCGGGATTAATTTGTTTTTTGCCGCTGTCGCTTTTCGCCTGTTTGGCAATGTCTGTTATTTTGTACTTTTCTTCACCGTTTTTATCAGCGCTTTTGTATATAAGCAATGCCTTGTTTTTGCCCAAATTGGCAAAGTGCAGATCGTTTTCATGAATTATTCCGGCTGTAATATTGATTAAATCATCATCAATTTTTATTCTTTCCGCGCGAATGAATTCAAACAAGCTTTTATTGGTTTTGGCCAGGGCGGACTCAAAGAGATGCTCAACTTTTAAGCTTTTTATTTTTTCGCGCAGAATTATCTTTTCGTTTCTGTAATAATTGTTTTCCAATTCGTTAATAAGGAAATTAATAAGCTTTACGCTGTCCGCGTTTTTGGATTCTATCTCTATCAAGATGAATAGCTTGCCGGCTAAAGCTTCTTTCTCGGCGTCTGGCTGGGCAACAAAAATCTCGCCGATAGTTTTGGCTTTATTCGCGGCTCTTAGCGATAATTGCGCTATTTTATAATACATGTTAACGCGTAACGCATAACGCGTAACGCATAACCCCGCGAATGCTTCGCAGAACGGGACAGGCGCGCAACGCACAATACATTTATTTTAAAGTTTATTTTTTTTGACTTAATATCATATATATTATACTATATAATTAAAGAAAAGCGCAACCGCGCGTACTCGCATAACGCATAACGCGTAACGATATGAATTTTCATGATGAGTTAAAGCTAAACATGCAAGAATATAAAAAATATTCCCGCCTGCCAAGGCCTGGCGGGCAGGCAATACTCAACATCCATTCAACCCCCCCAATATTTAAATAATCAATAAATTGAGCGTTGATTATTGAATGTTGGATGGATATTGAGTATTGTATATTGGATATTAAATAAAATAAGTTAACATGCGTTACGCGTTATGCGTTACGCGTTACGCGCGAATATGCTGGAAAAAATATTCGGCTCGCGGGCCAGAGTGAAAATGCTAAAGCTGTTTTTACTCCATCCAAACGACAAATTTTATATCAGGGAGCTTTCAAGGAAATTGAAGCTTCAGATTAATTCTGTGCGCAGAGAGCTGGAGAATCTGGAGAAATTCGGTCTTTTAATTTCCAGCCCGCCGCCGATAACAGACACAAAACAGGCAGCCGGCAAATCGCCTAACAATCAGCCGGCTAAGCAGGAAAAGAAATATTTTCAAGCCAATACTGATTTTGTGCTGTTTGAGGAGGTTAAAGCCCTGATAATCAAAGCGCAGATTTTATACGAAAGGGATTTTATTGATAAACTGCATAAAATCGGCAAAGTAAAATTATTGATTTTGTCAGGCATTTTCGTTAACAATTACAAATCCCAAACAGATTTATTGATAGTGGGCCGCTTTCATAAACCCAAGTTTTTGCGGCTGATAAAAGAACTGGAGCAAGAGCTGGGCAATGAAATAAACTTCACTTTAATGGATTCCAAAGAGTTTAAATACAGAAGGGATATAACTGATATATTTTTGTATGAAATACTGGAAGGCAGAAAAATTGTAGTGATTGACGAAGCCGGCATCAGTTGATTTTTTGTTGAAAATTTTTTAATGTTAGCGCATTAATGCTTGCTGTAATATGCTAGAATAAAAAAAGCCCCGAGAATTTTTTTTCTCGGGGTTTGTTATTGGTTAAAGCGCGTTATGGCGCAATTTATTGCGCGGCAGGCAGTTTTTCTAAAATAACTGTTGCTCGCCTATTTTCCTTTTTGTTTCCATACCGGTCCGTGGCGCCGTTTCCACGAACCACTGCGCCGGACAAATCAATGCCCTTTTCTTTCAGGTATTGCGCTACTGCTTCGGCGCGGTGAAGAGCCGTAGCATCGTTGGTTGCTCCTTTGCCGGCTGGCGATAAGTCAGCGTAGCCAATGATTTGTTTGATGGCCGCCTCCTTTTTATTTACACGCTCAACGATTTTATCCAAATAAGTTTTGGCTCGCTCGCTTAAATATGAATCGCCGGATTTAAATGTGTTAACCGAGTCAGTCTCAATATTAGGATGAGCGTATCCAACCACATCTTCCACCCTTGAAATCCTTTCCTTTAATTTATTTATTTCATTGCAAGAGGCGGCGGTCGGCTGCTTTTTAACGACAGTTGATTTTTTCGCGGTTGGCCCTTTTGTTTCTATGTTTTTCGGTTTTCTGTTAAAATCAGCGGCAGTTGCTGTTTTTACTGCTCCAGCTTGAGCTTGAATAGGAGCCGTTGTTTTGTTTTCCATAGCAAGAACCAATCTTTCCAATAAAGTATTTGTTTTTTCTTGTCCGCTTTTTATTTCGTTAAGCTGGCTGTTGCTTCGAGACTCCTCTTGCAGAAGCGTTGCGTCTTCCGGACTTGGCATTGGCTGGTTAAGTCCGGTTCGTCTTGGTGTTGCGGCGCATCCTGCTACAAGAAAAATCAACATTGCGCTAATAATAATAATTTTTTGCGGTTTTCTCATGGCACCCTCCTTTATTATTTTACTGCTTGTAAAACAACATATCCGTTAGAGTTGTATTTATTTATCAACTCAATGTCCTGATTACTGGCTGCTTTCGCTTGATATTGAAACAATTTATTATCCAATACCAAATTCAATTCTGCTTCAGACAAGCTAATCCCGATTTCTTCCATGACATTTTTAGCCATTTCCTCGGTTAAGCCGTTGTCTTCGGCAAAACCTACGCCCAAAAATTTAATCTTGTAGTTATTGGCAACAAGAAAGTTCAATTTTTCTGCCAGTAATTTTTTATTCAGATTCAGAGCGGCGCTGTCAGTGTTTATCCCGTTTGCGTTAAAAAAGATAAGTTCTTTAATATTGGTTTGTTTGGGTCTTGTCTTCATGGCAGGCGCAGGACCGTCATTATAACAATAGACAATGATTTTGCTGATCTTAAATGCTCTTGTGCCTGTTTCAGCTTTTATCATTGAAATTACTGCCGCCAATGATTGGGTAATTTTTTGGGCTGATGATATTGCCGGCGAAGCGCCCCCTGCGGTTGAAACCGAGTTCGTAAAAACTTCTACTTCAGCCTCAAGGTATATTCGCCTGGTTTGCGTGATTATTTTTGCGAGTGAAACAATTCTTCTGGCTACTTCTTCAGCCAGTGAATTAGCAGGCGGTTCGCCTATGATTGTCATAAGCCGAACATCATTGCTTCCGGCAGGCATCTGTGGTGCTGTAAAGACTGGGTCAGGATTTTTTGGTAATGTTTTATACTTTTCAGTATATTGTATTCGAATTTTGTCTTTTTTGAATTTTTTTATCAATTCATCAAAGTCATGATCCAACTCATCATGCCTATATGCTCGAAGCCCCGGCAGTTGTTTTCTGTTTTCATTTAAGAAAACAGGCGGCGCGTACGGAGCAAACAGATTCATGCTTGCGGGCTGAATGTTGGATAGATACTCATACGACACTTCATCCGCTGACTGGCTGTTAAACGTAATGTTCTGCTGGTTGTCTTGCAATTGACCTTGGCTTGAATTAACATCAACAGCAACTTCATCAACAGCAAAAACCGCACCGGCTTCACCAAAGATAATAACTATCGCAACTATAGCAAGTGTTACAAAAAGTTTTTTCATTTTCGTCCTCCTTCCAGGGGGAGACCCAAAGAGGGAAGTCTCCCCCTCGGAGTTAATTGATTATTGCGGGAATGTTCCGGATGTTATACTTGTCCGCACGGCTCCTTGTTGATACGCTCCGTCATCGCGATTCAAGATATAACTGTGCACTTGTTCGTTCAGACCGGCAGCGCTTATTGTTCCATCAGCGCCGGTAATGCTTAGGGACATATCCGCGCCCACATTCATTAACGAGGTCATTGTATTCTCGTCCATTGAGTTAGCGACAGACAGGCTTTGGTTGTTAGACATATCAAAAGTCAGATTAAGCGTTGTGTCGTCAGTGCTTCCGATGCCGTATATGTGTAGTTGAGTTGTGCCTGTATTAATGACATCTCCTATGGAAAGCGTTGCCGCCTCGGAATATGGATCGGATTCTATTAACTCTGCTTCCCCAAGCACTGGAACGCCGACCTCTCCGAGCCCAGGACCAAAAATGGTTTGGGTGCTTAGACCGGTCATTGTTGTGCTGTCAATACTTAGGTCAGGTTGAACAAACATATAACTCTGATATTGGTCCGCGTCTATGGTGATATCCGCAGCCAATACCGGCATTGCCTGTAAAGCAACAAACAATGCGGCAATAACAAAAATAAGCAATTTCTTTTTCATTGTTCTTTTCCTTTCTTTTTGAGGTTTTTTGTTTTTTACCCTTGCCTTTTTTACTTTTTCACCTCCTTTTGTTATTTTATTGTCAAAAAACGATATACTTATACACATAAGTATAATTATGTTAACTTAACATAAATTTTGCATTTGTCAAGCCAAAGTAGAATTTTATGGCTAAAGTTAGTGAGATTATTTTTAAGGCGCGCATTATTTTTTTACAAATATTTGTTAATAATGTAAACTAATATTATGACATTATACATAAACACAACTCAAAGCCATAACATTGAAATTGCCATAAAAAAAGGCGATAAAATATTGGCAAAAAAGAAATTTAGCGCTAAATTCAGGCAAGCTGAGAAATTATTGCCGGAGATTAAAAAAATATTAGACAAGAGCATGCTTAAATTAAGCGATATAGGAAAAATTCAAGTCGTTAACAAAGGAACTGATAAAACAAGCTTTACCGCTTTAAGAATAGGCGTGGTTACGGCTAACGCCTTGGGTTACGCGCTGGGTGTGCCGGTGATCGGATGTCGGATGTCGGATGTCGGATGTCGGAAGTTTAATATTGTTAAGCCGATTTATTGCAAAGAACCGAATATCACTGCGCATAACGCGTAACGCGTAACGCATAACAAAAAGTTTTTAAAATAATCTTTTAATTTTTTAATGCGTTACGCGTTATGAGTTACGCGTTATGCGAGGCAGCTTGTGGATTAAATGTTGACAAGTCCCGGGATTAATTGCTATTTCCCGCTTTAATATTATTTTGAAAAACTCCGCTTATTAACAGGCGGTTTTTTTTATTGCATAATTTAGCTTATTTTAGGCAACTATTAAGTGTTGTATAGTGGTTGACTTTAGCGTAAAAATGGTGTATGATTAAATAAGATTGGTGAAAAGTGGGGAATGGTGGTGAAGGTGAAAGTAAGAAGTAAGAAGTAAGAAGTAATAAGTAAGAAGTAAGAAGTAAGAAGTAAGAAAATATTAAAATAAAAATAAAAATTATTTAGGTTAGCCCAGACTTTACGCGCTAACCCAAAAAAGTCCGATGTAAAATCGGCGCAAGGAATGGCTTATGTTTCCTGAGCCAAAATCAGGAGCGAATTTAATTAAGGTAAAGAAGGGGCTTGATTCGCTTTAAAGCCAGTCAGGCTTCTCGTTGACCTTAAGTAATTCAAAATTAAAAATACAAAACGAATCATCATAAAATTTATTATTTTATTATTTTAAAAATGTTCATCGGCGAATACAAACACAATTTGGATAATAAAGGACGGCTGGCAGTGCCGGCTAAGTTTCGCGCGATTTTGAAAAGCGGGGCGGTTGTTACCAAGGGATTGGATGACTGCCTTTTTTTATATTCTAAAAAAGAGTGGGAAGAATTAGCGCAAAAAATATCCAGTTTGCCGGTAAATAAAGCAAATGACCGCGCTTTTGCCAGGTTTACTTTGGCCGCGGCCATGGAAGTTGACTTTGATAAGCAGGGCAGAATTATGCTGCCGGAATATTTAAGAAAGTTCTGCAGTTTGAAAAAAAAAAGTAATTATTGCCGGCTTATATGATCGTTTGGAAATTTGGGATGAAAATAAATGGAATAAATATAAGATGGGTACTGAAAAAAAGAGCGGCGCGATCGCCGAAGCGCTGGGGGAGCTGGGAGTTTGAAGTAAGAAGTAAGAAGTAAGAAGTAAGAAGTAAGAAGTAAGAAATGATAATTATTAAGATGTAAAAATATTCAATATTCAACAGCCAATATTTATTCAACACTCAATAAATTAATAATCAATAAAGTTGAATGTTGAAGATTAAATATTGAATGAGTGTTGAATATTGATTATTGAATATTAAATAAGAATTTATTAAAAGGTAAAAAGTAAATAGTTGATTATTCTTACTTCTTACTTCTGCCTTTTTACTTAATAAAATGACCCGAAAAATTAAATGCGAAACAACGCGCGAAAATAAAAATCACAGTGTTAAAGTAAAAGTGATTAAAGCTCCTTTTGTTGACAGCATACAGCTGCGCAGTATTATTTATAACCGAGCAAGAGCATTAGTTTTATAGTGCATAACTCGTAACGCATAACGCATAACGCATAACGCATAACTCGTAACGAGTTTTGGATAAATCAATGAATTACAAACATATTCCAGTGATGCTGAATGAGGCGCTAAATTATCTTGATCCGCAAGCAGGACAATATTTTATTGACTGCACTTTGGGCGGATCCGGCTACACAATAGAGATAGCAAAAAAAATTGGGCCGAAAGGAAAAATTATTGCCATTGATTTGGATAAAATGGCGATAGATAACGCCAAATTTCAAATTTCAAATTTCAAATTTCAAAATATAATTTTAGCAAATGAAAATTTTAAAAACATCACCAAAATTACAAAAAAATATTTTCATAAAAAAAAGGTTGATGGCATTGTTCTTGATTTGGGGTTATCATCAGCTCAACTCGCGGACAGGAATAGGGGATTTTCTTTTCAGCTGGATGCTCCGCTAAATATGAGTTTCGGATGTCAGATGTCGGACTTCGGATGTCGGACAACAGAGGATATTGTTAATAATTGGAAGCAGGAGAAATTGGAAAAGATTATTAGGGAATATGGGGAGGAGAGATTTGCTAAAAGAATCGCGCGGAAGATCGTTGAATGCCGCGAATTAAAATCAATAAAAACAACAGGGCGGCTGGTTGAAATCATAAATCAGGCAGTTCCGGATTTTTATAAAAATAAAAAGATTAATTGCGCCACCAAAACTTTTCAGGCATTGCGCATTGCTTCTAACAATGAACTTGAAAATTTACAGACAGTATTGCCGCAAGCCGTTGATCTATTGGCGCCGGCCGGCAGGATAGTTGTTATTTCTTATCATAGCTTGGAAGACAGGATTGTTAAGAATTTTTTCAGGCAAGAGTCGCGTGATTGCCTTTGCCC
>JAZDKT010000007.1:0-14035 GCA_043802685.1 Candidatus Falkowiibacteriota bacterium
CCTGCTTTTTTCATGTGCTTCAACTGCGGTTTCGCAATGTTTTTTTCTTTTCGTTCTCCAAATCCAACCTGAACGGCGCTGTATCCGTCTTTGTCATCGCCCTTAACCTGGACCACGGTGCATGGCCCTGCCTGAACGCGAGTTACGCCGACAACCTTATCTCCCTGCCAAACCTGAGTCATATCTATTTTTTTTCCAATTATAAACTTCATACTAATATAATTCAAATCTACGAATGCTATTCAAATGCTTCAAATAATTTTTATTCAAATTATTTTGATGATTAGAATTTGAGGCATTTGAATATTAATTTGTAGATTTGAATTATTTTAAATAAAAAATTGGCCTTTTTCAACAAAAAACCAACTCTATAAACAATACTTTATTTACCCCGTTAAATAAAGATACTATCCTCGTTATATATTTATCGCAAAATATTCCTATATCTATATGGATTATTTAATAAAATAGGCGATATATATTTAACGGGGTTTACTTTGTTGTTTTCTGTTTTATTGAATTTAACCTCGCTATTAGCATTAACTCTTATTTCAGCACTTTCTTGAATATTGTCAAGAGTTGCTTAAACAATTATTAATACTTAAAATGAAATTTATAGAAATTTGCTTCGCGAAATTTATAGAAACTATTTGTCGCTCCAAAAGCAACAATTAATTTCTATAAATTTCTGCGAGTTTCAATTAATTTCAATAACTTATCCTCATATTCGCTATTCGCTATATTTGTTCTATATTTGTTAAAATTCGTGTATTCATCACATTTTTATCTCAATATCTACTCCGGAAGGAAGGCTCAAATTGGTTAGCGCTTCAACTGTCTTCGCGGAAGGATCAATGATATCAACAAGCCGTTTGTGCGTTCTCATTTCATATTGGTCTTTTGCCCTTTTATGCACAAAGGTTGAACGATTTACGGTATATTTCTTTTTTTCAATAGGCAAAGGAATGGGGCCAAAGATCTTTGCTCCGCTTCTCTGGGCTGTTTCAATAATAATTTTTGTTGATTGGTCAATAATCTTGTGGTCAAACGCTTTAATCTTAATCCTGATCCTCTGATTAAAATCATTATTGCTGTTTTCTTCAGCTTTCGCGCCTGGATTGTCTTGTTGGTCTTTTGCTTCGGTCATGTTGTTTATTATTTAATTGAAAATTTCTTTTATTATGAACTAATGTAAGAATTTCAACATCTCTACCTGACACTTTATAAATCATGCGATAAGAATAAATAATTAATTCTCTTATATCTTGACTGTTTATTTCCGGGACTACTCTGCCAATATTAGGAAACCTATATAATATTTTAGATTTCTCTAAAATATCTTTTAAAACTTTTACGCCATAATACAACGAATCTCTTTTAATATAATCACCAATTTTTTCTAAATCGTTTTTAGCCGTAAAAGTCCATTTTATCATGTTTATACTGTTATTTCTTGTTCTAATTCTTTAATGGCTATTGTTCTCCCCCGCTTAACATCTTCTATGCCTTTCTGAGTTTTATCTACAACATAAAGTTTATACATTATATCATCAATATTAACTGTATCTGGTAATTTAGAAATAACTTGTATTGCTTTTTGCTTTAAGGTTTCCATAAATTTAAAACAAATATTACAACCCCGCCCTTCGCGAAGGGCGGGACAAAATATCTATTTTATAATCTTCGTCACTACGCCTGCTCCAACAGTTCTTCCGCCTTCGCGGATGGCAAATCTCTGTTTTTCTTGCAAAGCGATAGGAGCAATCAATTTAATCTTTAAATTAACAGTATCGCCGGGCATAACCATTTCCGTGCCCTCCGGCAATTCCACTTCGCCTGTAACATCGGTGGTGCGGATATAAAATTGCGGCTTATAACCCTTAAAGAATGGCTTGTGCCGTCCACCTTCTTCTTTGCTTAAAATATAAACTTCGCCTTCAAACTCTGTATGCGGAGTAAGAGTGCCCGGCTTTGCCAAAACTTGGCCCCTTTCAACTTCGTCTTTCTTTGTGCCGCGAAGCAAAACGCCCGCGTTGTCTCCGGCTCTTCCTTCGTCCAACGATTTATTAAACATTTCTATTCCTGTTACTACTGTTTTTTGCGTATCGCGCAAACCGATAATTTCAATCTCTTCATTAACCTTGATAATTCCCCTTTCAATTCTGCCGGTTACCACGGTGCCGCGGCCTTCAATTGAAAATATGTCTTCAATAGGCATTAAGAAATCTTTATCTGTTTCGCGCTTCGGCTCCGGGATGCTTTCGTCTAAAGCTTTTAATAAATCAATAATTGGCTGAGCGTCTTCTCCACTCGGATTTTCCAAAGCTTTTAGAGCCGAACCCCTGATGATTTTTGTTTCATCGCCCGGGAATTCATATTTCTTAAGCAAATCCCTGATTTCCTCTTCAACCAAATCAATTAATTCCTTGTCTTCAACCATGTCGCATTTATTCAAAAATACGACGATGTAAGGCACTCCCACCTGTCTGGCTAAAAGAATATGCTCTCTTGTCTGAGGCATTGGACCGTCAGTGGCGGCCACAACTAAAATGGCGCCGTCCATTTGAGCGGCTCCCGTAATCATGTTTTTCACATAATCGGCATGGCCCGGACAATCAACATGAGCATAATGCCGGTTCTCGGATTCATACTCAACATGAGCGGTGGCGATAGTAATGCCTCGCTCTCTTTCTTCAGGCGCCGAATCAATTTGGTCAACTGTTTTGGTTGACGCCATCATGCCTTTTTCAGCCGAAACTTTTAAAATCGCCGCTGTTAAGGTAGTCTTGCCATGGTCAACATGGCCGATTGTGCCCACATTAATGTGTGGTTTTGTTCGTTTAAATTTTTCTGCCATATTATTTTTTATACGGCCCCCTGAGATATTTCCGATTTATAATTTTCGATTTTCGATTGAAATGCTTTTTGCATAACAATATATAAATCGTAAATTGGCAATCGTAAATCGAAAATTCCCCTGAGGTTCTTTGCCCTTATAAATTATATTAAAAGGCGGGCATCCAGCCGTCTTTAGTTAAATGTTTTAAAATTCTGTATTTTCTAAATATTGGCGGTCTTCATCAATAATCTCTTCAGCTGCTTCTTTTATGACTTTGGGTATAGACCATGCTTTACTTTTATTGGAAACCTGTTTTGAATTTTCACTTTCCGAATAAGCGGTTTCGCTTCCGCCAAACTTATCATAAAAATTATCCAAATTAAATTTGTTCTGTAATTTACCGCTATCAACTGCCCGATTGTCATTAAACTCCTGATCGCTTTTCCATATAGCTATATCGCGGTTTATTTTATCAAGTAATTCATCCTCTGTCAAGCCCCTCACTTCGCTTTTGCCCAAAATCAAATTTTCATAATCTTTTATGTTCATTATGACATATACATTTTCAGATCTGGCGCTGTCAAACACGATTATCCTATCTCCTGTTTTCTTCACTAAATCTATTGCTTTTTGCAGTTGATTTTGCATAAAATTATTTCTCTAAATCTAAACTTATTAAATCTAAAATCTTTATGCTCTTATTCTATATTAATCTTTAAAAATCGTCAACTATGCTTCCAGCTAAAAAGCGCGGGGTTTGGCTTGTTGTAAATTTACAAATTTAATCGTAATTTATTCCTATAAAACATAGTAAAAATTTAAGGCAATAATTTATCGATCTTCGGTAAATCCCAAGCAGTAATTATACCCAATAATTTTTCATTTTTCTTGCCATCTGCTGTAACAAATATCACCCCTAAACGCCTTTGTTTTTTAATGGAATTTGAAAAGCTTTCTCTTATATCAAAAACATTTGTATTTCTAGAAATAAATTTATAACCATTATAACTGTCGTCTGATTGATCAAAGTATTCTATTAAATCTCCTATTTTTGTTTCCTCTAAAATAAAGCCGTCTTTCTCTGCTGAACTATCAAGCCATCTTATAGCTGAAGCTTCAGAAAAAACGCCAATGAATTTTTTATCTTGATATACTGGAATATGAGTATAAATATTTTTTTTCATTTCTTTTATTACATCTACAATTAAATCTCCTGATTTACAAATCGTCACAGGACTTGAAGAAATCTTCAATGTAGTTGGCGGTTCGGTGAACATTTGATAAATTTTTTGAAAACGCTCAACTGTTTTATCGGATGGCTCGGCTATTACTTCCTCTGTCGCTGTATGAACTATCGCATTTCGCAATTTAGCATATTGTTTTAAATCTTCTTGGTATTTTTGAATTATCGAATTATTTTCACTAAGGGAAAAAATTAAATCTGTAAAACCTTCATATTTTCCATTATATTTTCCTCTTAATTTATTAAGTCTATACATTTGGTCATACATTTTGTTGTATATTGACTTAAATTTTTCTGAATTTTTATTCAACATGCTCTTTAAATAATTATAAAATATTATTCAACTTCAATGTCCTGTTCTTTGGCAATAACAATTATCTGGGCAGTTCCGCCAACAATCATTTTATCGGCATTAACTATATCTGTCATAGCTTGGCTTGAACTTTTTATACTGCCAGAGTCAATATATTCTGCATAATTCTCATAAGCAGATGCTTTACTGCAAAGCCCTAAGGAAATAATGTCAAGAGCACTAGACAATTTTTCATCAAGCTCTTTGTTAGATAAATTTCTATTCTTGGAACTTTCTACATTAAGACATTCTTGATTATATGCACTAGTAGCATTTATAAGAGCGGCGTATAGTAGCGGTAACTGTGCATTATATTTTGTATTTTTAATCATTTCATTGATCTCTTTATCAAGATTCTCCATACTATCAGAAAGATGCTTTACTGATTTAAGTGTTTCTTCTGTTTTTTCTTTGTCTGAAATAATTGAATTGTTAATTGAATTGTTAATAGACGATTCAGGGAAAATTTCAATACCTGTTAATTTCATACAAACGATAAGAACCGTAATGGCTATAGCTCCAATAATAAATTCGGATACTTGCTTTAAAGTTATTTTATTTTTCATGTTTATTAAAATTATTTTTTAATATTTGCTTTTGCTTGCACTGTCTGTCTAGTGCTACTCCCTTCTTTCTTCCCGATAATTTCTTCGGCCACGTTCCTTGGCGCCTCGCTGTAATGCAAGAATTCCATGCTATAACTTGCCCTGCCTTGCGTTATTGACCGCAGATGCGTGGCATAGCCGAACATTTCCGCCAAAGGAACTTTAGCGGAAACAACTTTAATATTATTTCTGTCAAACATTTCTTCTATTTGCGCTCTCTTGGAATTCAAATCGCCGATCACATCTCCCATAAATTCTTCCGGGGTCACCACTTCCACTTTCATTACCGGCTCAAGAATAACAGGATCAGCGTTTCTGGCGGCTTCTTGGAACGCCATTGAACCGGCTATTTTAAAAGCGCCTTCGGATGAATCCACGTCATGATAACTTCCGTCAAAAACAGTGGCTTTGACATCAACTAACGGATACCCGGCTAAAATTCCCTTGGTTATCGCCTCTTGTATCCCCTTGTTGATAGCCGGGATGTATTCTCTCGGTATCGTACCGCCCTTTACTTCATCAACAAACTCATATCCCTTGCCCTCTTCCTGCGGCCCTACTTTAATCCAGCAATGCCCGTATTGGCCGCGGCCTCCTGATTGGCGGATATATTTTCCTTCCGCTTCCGCCTCTTTTTTAATAGTTTCGCGGTATGACACCTGCGGCTTGCCTACATTCGCCTCTACATTAAACTCGCGCCTCATCCTGTCTACGATAATATCCAAATGAAGCTCTCCCATGCCGGCAATAATCGTCTGCATGGTTTCTTCATCGCTTCTTACCACAAAAGTCGGATCCTCTTCAGCCAGCTTTGAAAGGGCAACGCCCATTTTTTCCTGATCAGCTTTTGTTTTCGGCTCAATGGCAATGGAAATAACCGGCTCTGGAAAAGTAATATTTTCTAACACGACTTGCCTTGATTCATCGCACAAAGTATTTCCGGTAGTTGTGTCTTTCAGCCCGATAACCGCCGCTATCTCACCCGCGTAAACTTCTTGAACTTCCTCCCTGTGATTGGCGTGAAGGCGGACAATACGGCCTATTCTTTCCTTATGCCCTGTCGCAACGTTCACGATATAAGAACCGGATTTTAAAATACCGCTATAAACCCTGATAAAGCACAATTTGCCGACATAAGGATCAGTCGCGATTTTAAAAGCCAACGCCGTAAACGGTTCATCGTCACTTGCTTTTATATCAATATTCCTTTCTTTGTCTTTATCTTTAGGATCAAAACCGGATATTGGAGGAACATCCAACGGCGAAGGCAAATATTCAATTACTGCGTCAAGCAAAAACTGAACGCCCTTATTCTTTAAAGCTGTCCCGCAAAGCACAGGAACTATTTTATTGCCGCAAACCGCTTTTCTTAATTCATTTTTTAAATCTCCAATAGGTATTTCTTCTCCGGCTAAATACTTGCCCATTAATTCATCGTTATTTTCAACAATGGCTTCAATCATCTTATTTCTATATTCTTGCGCTTTTTCTTTCATGTCGCCAGGAATTTCCGCATCTTCCCATTTTGTTCCCAGTTCATCCTGATAAATCCTAGCTTTCATTTCAAACAAATCAACTATTCCTTTAAAATTTTCTTCGGCGCCTATCGGAAGCTGAACCGGATAAGCGTCTTTTGTCAGCCGCTTATGTATTGAATCCATGTCAGCGTAAAAATTAGCGCCCATTCTGTCCATTTTATTTATAAAAGCGATTCTCGGAACATTGTATTTATCCGCCTGCCTCCAAACAGTTTCTGACTGCGGCTCAACCCCCGCGACTCCGTCAAATATAACCACGCCGCCGTCAAGCACGCGCACAGAGCGTTCTACCTCAGCGGTAAAATCAACATGCCCGGGAGTGTCAATAATATTAATCCGGTAATTCGCGCCGCCCATCCGCTTTGGCGCCGGCCAAAAGCAAGTTGTTGCCGCGGAAGTGATTGTAATGCCGCGCTCCTGTTCCTGCTCCATCCAGTCCATTTCAGCCGCGCCGTCATGAACCTCGCCGATTTTATGCTTTTTGCCGGTATAAAAAAGAATCCGTTCCGTAACGGTTGTTTTTCCGGCGTCTATATGGGCAATAATGCCGATATTTCTAGTTTTGTCTAAGCTGTATTCTCGCGGCATAAATATAAAAAAAGATATAATGCTAATCTACTAATAAATGCCAATCCGCGAATTGCGAATATTATTTATTAGCGTATTAGCGATTAGTTGATTAGCATTTATTCGTAGATTAGCATTACACCTATCTGGCAAAGTGCGCGAACGCTTTGTTCGCCTCAGCCATTCTGTGGACATCCGCTTTTTTCTTTATCGCGGCGCCTTCTCCATTAGCCGCGTCCATAAGTTCGCTTGCTAATTTTTCAGCCATTGGCTTGCCTTTTCTTGATTTTGCCGCTTCAATTATCCAGCGGCAGCCCAGATTAAAGCGGCGGCTTCCGCGAACCTGATAAGGAATCTGATAATTGGCTCCTCCCACGCGCTTTCCTCTAATTTCAAGCAAAGGGCTAACCTGTTTTAACGCTTTGTTAAAAACATGCCTTGGGTCTTGCTTTGTTTTGTCTTTAATAAAATCAAAGCATCCATAAACCACTTTTTGGGCTATGGATTTCTTGCCTTGCTCCATTATATAATTAATAAACTTGGCAATGTCGGCATTGTTATATTTTGGATCTCCTTGAATATCCCTTTTTGGCGCTTGTTTTCCACGCATTTTAGTGAATAGTTACTTAGTTAATCAGTTAATTAGGCCAAAAGAATGCCCTAATCCCTAATTAACTAATCCCTAATTAACTTTTTTATTAAACTGTTAAAATTATAATAAAATCAACAAACTATTTCTTTTCCTTCTTCGCTCCATAACAGCTCCTGCTCTTCTTTCTTCCTTCAACTCCCTGCGTATCATAAACCCCGCGCACTATTTTATAACGCACGCCTGGCAAATCTTTGGTTTTGCCGCCTTTTATTAAAACAATTGAATGCTCCTGCAAATTATGCCCCATGCCAGGAATATAAGCGGTTACTTCCATGCCGTTGGACAGTCTGACGCGGGCGATTTTGCGCAAAGCTGAGTTTGGCTTTTTCGGCGTTGTTGTTGTTACTTTCAAGCAAACTCCGCGCTTAAAAGAAGCTCCCCTAGGCAGCTTGGTTCTTTTTCTGTGCAAAGTATCCAAAGTAGTCTGCATGGCAGGAGATTTGCTTTTCTTTTTAGTTGTCTTTCGTCCTTTGCGGACTAATTGGTTTACTGTAGGCATAATGTAATTTGAGATTTACGATTTTAGATTTACGATTTAATTCAATTAAAATAAAAAATATGCCAAACTTTAAATCGGCAATCTTAAATCTAAAATTTAAAATTAAATATTGCTATTTAAATTTATCAAAATATAAAACATATGTCAACCCCGCATCTTTTGCGGCAATCGCTTTGATGCGTCAAATGCGCTCTGTTTAAAAAGCGCGGGGTCAAGGCAATTATTTTTTTAACTTTTCTAATAACTTTTTAAACATCTCAACATACTCATCTAATGCTTGATAAACATTATCAGCATAGTCTTCGCTGTAAAGATGGGCGCATAAATTGCGGTCATCCACTATCTTCATCCATTTTTCACTATATTCAATTAACTTTAACATATAAGCTTCCTTAAAACATCCGCGCGGAGAATAACATTCAATTCCCTGAATCTTGGCATAATTTTTTATTGATTTCCATGCTAAATCAAAACAAAGCTCAAATCTTTTAATGGCTGAGTCGCGAGTCACATTATCTTTTTCCAAATCTAAAACTTCTTCTAAATTATCAATCGCTTTATTAAAATCTTTTAAAATTTTATTTAACATATTCAATGTTTTTTAACGCTTCTTGCTTAAATTCTTTAGAAACATTTTTAAAATCCACAAAATCAATTTTATATAAAATCGGCAAATTCTCTAATTCTTCTTGAATTTTAAATTTAATGCCCGGAGAAATCTTTTTAGGCCCCTCAACTCCAAAATCAATATCAGCCCTGTCAAAGTTATCGCCTTTAACTCTGGAGCCAAAAAAGAAAATGCGATAATCATTCAAATCTAAATGTTTGCCCACAACAGACAAAATCTGCTTTTTTAATTTTTTAACCGGATAATTTTCTAATTTCATATATGATTAATATAGCAAATCATTGCTTAAAAGTCAAAAAAACGGAGAGTTTAATTTAATTCTTCGTTCTTTGTTGGAAAGATATATGTCAAACGCCTATAATCAAGCTGAATAAAAATATCAAAACCGGCCAGATGAAGCTGAATAGGCCGAACATTAGTAAAAATAATATAATAAAAATGCCGTACCGCTCCATTCTATGAAATCTTAATTTCCAATCAGCTGATAAAAATGTCATCAGCACTTTTGAGCCGTCCAGCGGCGGAACAGGAATTAAATTAAAAATCATCAGCAGTAAATTTATAAAAACAATAATTATTGATAAGATAAAAATGCTCGCGGCCAAGGATCCGTTCATCTGATTTAATAAAAAATCATGATTGCCTTGAAAATAATTAACAACCAAACCATTTTTTATAATATCGGACAAAGGCGTTAATCTGGACACTATGCCGAAAAATACAGCTATGGCCAAATTGGTTCCCGGACCGCCAACAGCTACTTTTAAATCTCCGTATTTTGGGTCGCGCAGATTGTAAGGATTATACGGAACCGGCTTTGCCCAAGCAAGAAAAAATCCTACTTTTGAAAAAACCATTAAAAGCGGCAACAAAACAGAACCGAACAGGTCAAGATGCGCCAATGGATTCAGCGTCAATCTGCCGGCGTTCTTGGCGGTATCATCGCCTAATTTATGAGCAACCCAGCCATGAGCATATTCATGCAGGATGGCTGACATTATTAAAACAAATATTGTAAAAAGTAAAATTAGCATAAATAATTTAAGATTTTGAGATTGCAGATTTAAGATTTAAATGATTTTAATAAATCTTTGTAATAAAATAAATATTCAATCTTAAATCTAAAATCTTAAATTCAACATACCACACCTTGCAATTTAAATCAAAAAATGATAATATCATCCGTATAACTAATTAACCGATTAACTAAACAACTAATCAACTAACTTGTATGGCAAAAAAATGCGATTTGTGCGGACGCAGTTCTACCAAAGGCAGTAAGCGCTCCCATTCCAATATAAAAACTTTAAAACGCCAAAACATTAATCTGCAATCCAGAACTATTGGCGGCAAAAAAAAGAAAGTGTGCGCCAAGTGTTTGAAAACAATGGTAAAGCAGAAATAAAAAAATATAATTTCAGAATAAAGACCGTTAGTTCACGCTAACGGTTTTTTGGTAAAAAAATAAGGGCAAACACGAAATAATATGTTTGCCCCTGAAAACTAAAATGGATTTAGTACCATATATTGACAGGAATATCGCTCCTGACAATTGTTACCCCATTTTTTTGAAGGTATTCTTGCGTTCGAGGCATCCGATGTTCAAGCGAACTTTTGTCGCTTGAACAAAGTACTGCGAAATTTCTTCGCTCTTCTTCCGGAGAAACTTCCTCCTCTGATATATCGCTAGATAATATCAGCCCGCTTCCATGTTGACCATATAGCGCATAATACATAATTTTTTTCCTCCTTTTATTTTTTGTTTGTGTTTTTGTTTTGCCATTACTGAAATTTTCTTGACCTTCCTTGTTCTCCTGCCCGCCAAATTCACCTTCCTCTTTCTTCTCTTCACCGCCAAAATCTAATTTCCCCGGAAAACTTTTTACGAAACTGCCAGATTTTTTCATCTTTGTTCTCCTTTCTTTTTTCATTATTAATTTAACAGCCAAAAAATATTAACAAAAATTTTATTAGCGCTTTTTGACTGTTAAACATAATTTCAAAGAACAAAATAAAACCGGCCCCTGAGCAGAGGCCGGTTTTGTTTTCCCTGTGAGCTTTAACTTGTTATTAACCAGTTAAAACACCACAAAAAACCGATCTCCGCGCGGAGCCGTAAAAGTAAAAGCTAAACCAGAAATTAGTTTTTTGTGATGTCTTATTCATAACTTAAATAATAAAATAATAGAAATAAAAAAATAATAATATCTTAATTTCCTACTTGTGGATAATTATAGCAAATCCACAGAAAAAATCAATACTTTTATCCACATAACAATTTTTGGCTAAAATTAAAAAAGAAAAAGGGGCTGGAAAATTCTTTTCAAGCCCCTTTCGCAGCGCGCAGATTGAAGTATTGGGAATAAAAATGTTTCAAGCTTCACTGTTCGCCTAAAGATGTCAGAAACAAAAATGTTTTTAAATCAATGCTATCGTCAGATATTTTACCATTTCGCTTTAGCTCAAGCCACTTATCAGGATTTTTTAATAATAATTCCTCTAATCCTCGTTCATATTTTTTCTTAGTTTCTTTGTCCATAATACTCACCCTCCTTGTTTATTGCTTTAATCTTAAAAAGGACCAAAAAACTTAAAAATCGCCTCCCCCTGAAGACGACTTTTTTTATTTTATTATTTATTTATTTTATTATTTTATTATCTCTCAAGTCTTCAAGGGATGCGAAAGCAGATCATTAATAATGATCTGAACAATAATGCTAATAATTTGCAATCTTTGAATGTTTTTCATTTTTTAAATATATAAACTTAATAACAAGTGAATGAATGGATGGAAAATGATTTTGTAAACCATTTTCCATCCATAATTGCGCGGGCTTATGGTGGCCGCGCTTACCTTCTTAATCTTGTAGACATTCCAATATCTTCTTGCTATTACTAAGCAACAAATTTAGTTGCTTAATCTTTTTTTTGAGACTCATCTTGTGTTTTGGACTCAATGATTCTTTACTTCGCAACTTTTTATGAATATTTTCAACTCCTTTAGAGGAGTTTTCTATCTGTTCCAACAGCCCTACTTTAGCCACTATTGTCATCGTTTCTCCTTTTAAAATTCTAAAGTTTTAAAATGCCCTTATTCTTTTGCTTCGCCCTCTAACTCTAAATTTTGATCTCCGATTATTCTTTTGCCTACAACATTTGTAGAACAATCGTCACAAAACTTATCTAACAATCTTTGTGCTCTTAATCGGAGACCTAAATCTCCATCATCTTGCAATCCCTCTTTTTCTTGCAGTAAATTTTTTGGCATTCTAATTTCTCCTTTCTTGTTTAATGATAATTGTTATTTTTATAAAACTATTTTAAAATGAGCTTTTAAAAAGCCGCTCCTTGATCGAGCGGCTTTTTTATATTTGAACTTTATTTATTTCTTTAAGTGTTGTTAGCCGCCCGAACTCGTGGTAAAACCGCAGACATAATAATGCCTGCCAATAAGATAATGACGGTTTTAAATGTATTTTGAATTGTTCGGATAGTTTTTTTCATACCTCTAAAATATTATCATAAAACAACGGCAAAGTCAACCCATATAATCTTACCTAATATTACAATAAGAATATTTAATCAACAAAAAATATTAGAAATATCCACAGCTATTCATAATCCTTGGCTTTAGCGAAGGGTGGAGCGAAGGATTATTCCTTGATTCCGTCAATATTTACATCATACAAAATCTTCTCCTGAATATGAGTATATCTGACTATTTCATTTTCTTGAAACCAAATTTTAATCTCTTTTTCAGCTTCTTCCACGGTGCCGGAAGCATGAATAAGGTTTCGCACGCTTCTCTGGTCGGTATCAGCCATGGCAAAAGAGTCCAGGGTAAAATCACTGCGAATAGTGCCCACGTCAGATGACAGCGGCTCTGTTCCGCCGGTAATTTTCCTAACCAATTCTACCGCCATATTGCCCTGCCAAATCATGGCGACAACAGGGCCGCAGCTTAAATACTTGGCATTGGCTTTCATAACCGCTTCGCCATTTTCCATGTAAGTTTTATAAGGAGACTTCTTGCCTCTTTTTTCATAAGCCGCGCTGGCTTTCCTGCCCACTTCTTCCAGCCATTCATCGCCTCCGATTTCATAATAATGCTTAATCGCCATATCTTCCGTCGGGATAACCATTTTTAAAGCAAGCAACTTAAGACCGGTGCGCTCATACCTTTTAATTATTTCGCCTATTAAAGACCTTTGCACTCCATCCGGCTTAATAATCACTAATGTTCTTTCGTCTTTTGGATGTTTCATAAATATAAAAATAAGAAAATAAATAAATAATAAAATAATAAAAACTAATATCAAAGCGTAGAAAAATTATGTTTTTAGAGTGTAGAACAATGTTTTTAGACGCAGTATTTTCTAAAAGTGAAGTTGAAGAATGCTTTATTCAAGGCTTAAAATTTCTAAAAGTCATAAAATACCGAGTTAATTTTTATTCTTCCACAGTCTAATTTTATATCGTTTTTATTAAAAATTCAGCTTTATTTTTGTTTTAGACGGCTTTAACGCGAAGCTAACGCTGATTTTTCTACAGTCTAAGTATGTTATTTTCTTATTTTATTTATTTTATTATTTATTTATTTTACTTAAAATATTGTTTAATTTTTTCTTCAACTTGGGCAGGCGTTAAATTCGCCTTTACCAAATAATCAGCCGCTCCGAACTTTTTGCCTTTTTCCTTGTCTTCGTCAGTGCCTAAATTAGTAAGCATTATTACCGGAATTTTCTTGGTTGAATCTTTTTTCTTTAACTCCGCTAAAACCGAGAAGCCGTCTATTTGCGGTAAAATAATATCCAGCATGACAATATCCGGCTTTTCTTTTCTCGCCGCCTCCAGCCCTGAAACGCCATTATCGGCAATAAGAACATTAAACCTCCCGGATTCCTCCAGCTTGGCTTTGTACATAGCGCTGATAGTTTCTTCATCTTCTATGATTAAAATTGTTTTCTTTTTTCCTGGCATAAAAATTTTTAAATACAAAAATTAATGCTATATTTATAATTATAGCAATTTTATGAATATTGGCAAGGGCAATCGCGCATAACGCGTAACGCGTAACGCATAACGAAAATTATTTAATTTTTTAGTTAACGA
>JAZDKT010000008.1:0-15147 GCA_043802685.1 Candidatus Falkowiibacteriota bacterium
TAGGCGCGGCAGTATCCAAAAGAATGCTTGAACTTGCCATATCCGCAATCTTATCTTCTCCGTATTTTAGCCAAAGATAAGCGTTTTTCGCGCCGTCTTCATCAGCCAAAATAAAATTTTCAGGCGAACTTGACGCCCAATTATTATCATTAATATCCGGAGTGATTGAAGCCGCTGATAAAAAATAAGCGCTAACCGCTTCATTATTTTCAATTTCCAAATCAACGCCGATTGATGTACTGGCCGCGTACGCCGTACTGCCGCTTATTAAATCAAACAAATTAAAATAAGAAACAACTGGAATAACTTCTCCTTGCTCATCTTGTTCTTCTTGATCGTCTTGATCATCTTGTTCTTCTGGTTGAGATAAATCATCAGACGGCGAACCTGATCCGCTTGAGTTTCCTCTCTGAACAGAAATAGGCTGTTGGATAGCGCCAGTGTTTTCTTGTTCTTTTGTTTTCGTGTTTTCGTGTTTTCGTGTTTTTGTGTTTCATCTTGCGCGCACACGCTTGAAAATAAACCCCTGTTATTTTTTTCAGCATCATCGCGCGCGCTCATAATTATTTCTTCGCGCTGTTTGTCAGAAGTTACCGGGCAATTTTCCCAGCCGGGCAAACAAAAGAATGTTTCAGCCAGCCCTTCGCGCGCCAATTGTTCATTTATAAACACCTCATTGATATAAACATATCTTAATAGTCTTCCATACTTGTCTTTGTCAGCCGCCGGATCCTTAATCAGTTTTAATTCCCCCATGCTTAACAATTCCATATTTCTAATTCTTGCCGCCCATGCCAAACACTCATCATCGCCCGGACCCGGTTCGCCTAATTCCGGAGTGTTTACGCCAATATAGCGGACTTTTTCTCCGGTTGTAAGCTCAATAGTGTCGCCGTCAATGACTCTTGCCACGCCGACATTAACCTCGCCATCGCCGGCGCCTATCTGTTTTGGCTTCAGCAAATCCTCGGCTGTAATAACGGTAGGAATATTAGAATCAAATTCCTTAACAGCCGCCAAAACTTTCACGCCGGCATCTTTAACCGATTCAACGCTTTTTCGCGCTGTTTCGCTGATTATTTCTTTGTTGGCTGCGGCAAAAAATTCAATATTCTGCCCTGCTGTTTCTGCTTTTTCATTAGTAAAATCAAAAGATTTATCAACAACCTGCTTGCTTGCTATCAGAGTATCGCCCCAAACATATTTTATTTCATTTGAAAAAATATTTAATTTATTTCCAATTTTTCCCCAAAAACTTAATTGCTGTTTTGCGCTTTCTTCTTTGTCAATTTTTTCAAATTCTTTAATAAAATAATCAACCACTCCGGCGCTATATCCAACCGCTTTTAGAGAAAGCATATTCCAGTAGTCAAGATGGACTTTAAAATCCAAGATGTATTCATCTCCCCATAAATACTCTTTTATTTTTATAATTTTATAATCACCGTTGTAGGCATACTTAGAATCAATACCATCTAAATCTTTCTCAATCTTAAAATCATTAAACTTAAAATTGTCATCAATTGTGTCTTTGCTAAAAAAATTATTATGAGAATAATTAGCCAATTCATCAAAAACTTGGTCTAAATTGTCAGCTTTAATAAAACTTGTTTTATTTAAATTAACCTTGCCGTATTGCTTTGCCCATTCTTCAAAAGGATCCCCGTTGGGATGGGGATCGTTTCTGGTGTGCGCCGGAACGCTCATGTCTTGGATTAAATGCAAAATATGACCGATGCCTTGATACGCTCTTTTCAAATCGCCTTCTTTGTAATTATTAAAAATAGCGCCAACGGAATAATCTCCGCTAACGCTATCTTGATTTTTTGCCCAATCTTTGGCCGGCGCGCCTTTTAGCGCTCCGCTATCCAATCCCTTGCCTGTTGTTGGATTGTAAAAATGGTTTAAGTATCTTGGAATCGCGTCCTCGGCAATAGAGCCCCGGACTATCCAATCAATCCGCTGATTGGTTATTTTTTTATTGGCTTGATTGTTGTAAATTTCTGCCGCCGCCTCAGTTAAGCTTGGGTGAATAACTGAATTGTCATAGCCAAAAACAATGCCCGCGGACAAAATTAATGCTAAATATAAAACTATGTTTATACCCCTCCTTAAAAGCATAATTTAAAAATATATTTATTATATCTGGTCTATTTTCCAATATCCATTTTTATCTTTTTCAAATTGAATAGAATAATCTATTTCTCTTTCGTTTGTAATAAATTTAAAATAATATGAAGTAAAATTACCATAAGTTTCTTGCTCAGATTTTTTTATTTCACTAACTTTAGGAAATTTTCTGTATTCATCCAATATACTTAAATCATTAAATATCTGCTTATATCTACTCTTTTGCTCCTCTCTTATCTGCTCCAACGCCAATTCAATATCATTGTCCAACAGCGCCTGCCTGAATTTTGTATAGACTTGTTCCGGCGTGTTTTTAGCCGGAACATCATATTCTTGCGGAGGGAATTTCTCTTCCAATTCTTTTTGAGTGTACCATTGGTTGTCCCACTTAACCAAATCGCCTCTTTGGATCCTGATGTAGTTCCATAAAAGAAATAAAAAAACAGCTAAAACAATAACCGCTAAAATAATTCCTATAATTTTAAAAACTTTTTTTGCCATAAATTTGATTTGATTAATTATTAAAAATTAAAATTACAACAAATTTTTTACATCATCAATCTTTAAAACAACGTTGTGGTTGCAATAATGATTATGATAACTGGTGTATAGGTAATTTTCTATATCTCTAACAACACCATGCTTTCGCGCGTTCAGATCAGTATATTTTACTTTTTGTAGAAGAAATTTTTCAGTGGCAATTATTTTTGGCCAGCAATCAATGCGCCAAATTTTACTGTCTTGATTTTTATTTTTACTAGCCGCTATATGCAACTCATCCAATAAATCATATTGCTTATCTAATTTTAATTGTTTTAAAATCTCATGGGCTGTAAATTTTTTAAAATCACCTATAGTGTCTGATAAGCTGAAATTGTCTAACATGCTTACAACTAAATGTAAATGATTTAGCAAGACTGTATAAGCGTAAATTTTTAATCCTTTGTTTTTGCGGCAAAATTTTAAACTGTCTAAAATTATTTGATAGTATTTTTTGTTTATTAAAATCGGCAGGCCGTAGATTGTTTTTATGGTAAGGAAAAATGTATTTCCATGTTGTTCTGCTTGTTTTAATGTCATCATAAAATTAGCTGGACAAGGGTGTCTCACCCTTGGCGTTTGCAGTGCGGTTTAAAAACGGAAGGCGTTTTGCGGGTGGGACACCCGCAAACAGCGGCCAAAGCCGCTGGACAAGGGTGTCTCACCCTTGGCGTTTGCAGTGCGGGTTTACTCCAACCCCCTAATAAACTCCTCAACCGCCTGAATCAAGCTGTGGTCCAGCTCAGCCGCTTTCTCAGCCGCTAATTTAGCATTTTCAACATCGCCGGTCTGCGCGTAAAGCTTGGCTAAATTCACCCAAACCTTGGGATCGCTTGCCTCCAAAACAGACAATTGCCTGTAAAGCATTAATGACCTGCCCCAGTCCTGCGATTCGGCATAATGATTGATTAAGCCCTTGACATAATCTGCCGGAGTTAAAAGCCCTGATCCGCCTTTATCCAAGCATTGATCCATTGTTTGGTAGCCATTTTCTTCCTGCTTGAAAACAAAATAATACCTGGCCAGATTGCAGTAGCTGTCGTAATATTTTTCATTAAGCCCGGCGGCGTATTTTAATGTTTCAATCGCCTCTTCCTGCTCGTTGCGGGTCGCTTGAATTTGGGCTTTTATAAAATAAATCGGCACCCTGCCCGGACTGGATTCAATTGACTTGTTTATCGCCTCCAGCGACCTATCGGAATAAAAGAAAAATTTCTGGGAATTATCGCTGTGAAATCTGGCTGTTAAATTTAAAATCTGCGCCAGCTGCATCTGCATCAAGCTGTCGCGCGGATTATATTTAACATTTTCTTCAGCCAGCCCGACAACATAATCCAAAATCTCCCCTGCCTGCTGAGCGTCAATGCCGGAAAGAGCTGAAAAATTCGCGGCAACCACTCGGATTAAACTATCGCGGCTGTCGCGGTCCAGAACCGTATTATAGCTCAAGGCCTTTTTATACGCTTCAATCCCGCCGATAAAATCCTGCCGGGCAAAAGCTATTTGGCCTTGAATCGTTCCTGCAAGCATTTTAAGCGGCTTGATATTAAATTGGAACATTATGATAAAAATTATCAACCCGGCGCCTGCCAAAGCGTAAATTTCTTTATTTATTAATGGCTTGTCTTCTTCATTTATACCTCCCCCAGCCCCTCCTAAATAGGAGGGGAGATTGCGGCTCTCCTTCTCCTGTTTAGGAGAGGGGGCTGGGGGGTGAGGTGTTGAGGGGCTGGGGGTGAGGTAATAAACATACCCAAGCATCACCATTAATGATATATAAGTAACTAAGGAATCAAAAACAGCCAAGTTTTGAATAAAATAAGCAATCATCAAGCCGATCAGCAATATAAACTCATTCGCGCCTATTTGTTTTCTCCGATAGCCGCTGATTAGATAATAAAGCGCGGCAATGAAGATTGATAAATACGCCGCCAGCCCGACGATGCCCGTGGTTGAGGCAATGTCAATAATATTATTATGGGCGCGGTCAAAATATGTTTCAGCGCGGGTATAATCATAAAAGGACGGATCAAAATATTTGTCAAAAGTAATCGCGTAGTTTCCATGTCCGGTGCCGAGAATAGGATGGTTTGGAAAATCTTTAGCCGCGGCTTTCCATGATATAATTCTGGTCTGAAAAGTGACTGCCTGGGAAGAAATTTGAGTTACGGTCCTTAAAATCGCGCTGTTTTTCACAATTCGGCTTTGCGGATAAGCAAAAACCAATGAAACCAAAACCGCGAAAATAACCGCAATCAACGCGCTGTAAAACCTCACCCGCCTCGTTCTGCTCAGCTCCCTCTCCTTAGTAAGGAGAGGGTTGGGGTGAGGTAATACTACAAAAAGCAATAAGCCGGCCATGATGCCGGCTCCCAGGCCGACATAAGCGCCGCGGGTATTGGTCATTTTAAAAATTGACAGCATTATAAATATCGCTATCAGATACAAAGATCCGATAATCCAGCTCTGGTGATTTTTCAAACTAAAATTATCGCGAAAAGTTCTAAAAAGCAAAATCAGCGCGAAAAAAATATTAAAAATAACATATCCGCTTACATAGGCGGTGTTGCCTATGGTGCTATAATGCATGCTCTTTATCTGGCCGTACAGGCAGACGATAACAGCGGCTATTATTGACACTATAAATAAATTGCGCCAGTCTTCCCATTTGCGGAAAACAGTAATTATAATAAAATAATACGCCAAAAAATGAAGCAGATGGAATATCCCCAGCATTCTCTCTATGTCCCCCCAAAAGCTTAAATTAAAATCAACGGTAGCAAAACAGGACAAAATCATCGCCGCGAAAAAGCCGATCAAGCCGAATGAAATCCATGATTTTTTCGGGCGGTATTCCGGGTATTTGATGATAAAAGCGAACCAAATAATTAATAGCGCTTCAATTAAAATATTAAAAGAAATCTGCTTTGAAGTGATGAACGGGAAAAGCAAATTTTTGAACACTAAAAAAACAGAAATAAACGACAAGTAAATTCCTGACTTAAGAATTGTAAGATAAATTTTTTGAGACATAATTATAATTAGTTACTTAGTGATTAGGTAATTAGGTAATTAGGGACATAAAGTTCTTTCAAAAAAACAAAGCCCCATCAAGAAAAACAAGAGTGGGGTTAATACGGCGAAAAACATATTTAAAAACTTACTACGCCACGACAGCGCTTGCTTCAAATTTTTCTTCAACAGCTTTAATCCTCACATCGGTTTTGGTAAATTTTTCTTCAAAGCGATTATGGGCTCCCAAATTGGCAGCCAGCTCAGCATTAAAATCTTGCTGCTTTTTTATGATTTTATCGTCTTTACCCACGGCTAAACTGACTTTTTCATCAATCAAGTCAATTTTCGCTTCAAGCTCATTAAAACTCTGGCGAAAAATAACGCCTATATCGTCTACAATTTCTCCTTTTAAGATTTTATTGTTCTCTTCAAATTTTTTATCTATTTTTTTGTCCAAAAGCTCATTGTTCTCTTCAAACTTTTTATCTATTTTTTTGTCCAGAAGTCCATTGTTTTCTTCAAATTTTTTATCCAGCAAACTGGAAATTTGTTGTAAATCTTGTTGTTGCATATTACTTTTTATTTTTTTTATTAAGCAAAAATTTTTTGATTAACCCTGCTAAAGGTTTCGCGCACTCTTCGCAAAACTCAAACCTATTCATCCAATTATCAAAAAATCTCTTGTTTATATCGTCAACAGAAAATTTAATAACTTCTCCTTTTATATTTTTACCACATTTGTCGCATTTATGAAAAATAGCCATATTGTTAACATTTCTATCTTTTATTATATCAAATTAAAAATCCCTGTCAAACCCCGCACCTTTTAATCAGTTTTTTATCTATAATATGCTTGTGACTACATTTAATTCTGATTAAAAGGTGCGGGGTCAAACAAAAATTAATAAAAACAGAAATGCGAGATCTTGCGTTCCTGTAATTTACGCCTCTACCCGGCTTCCAAATTCTTTATAAATTCCTCGGTCCGCTGGGCGCGGAATAATTTTATCCTAATATTTTGCTAATGCCGCCGCATAAATATTCCCATCCCAAAACACTTCCTTCGGTTCTTCGCTGCTTTGAATGGCCGCCGTAAATAACATAAGAATTCTTGCGGCTGCCCCGCGATAAATTATTATAATAGTTTAATCCCTTGAAATAATCGCTTGTGATTGTCTGCCCTGATTTTATTTCAATCGGTATTAATTTGTCTGCTGTTTCAATTAAAAGATCAATTTCATTCCCTGCCTTATTTCTCCAAAAATAAACATTTGGCTCCGCGCCCTGATTGTATTTATGCTTCATGAATTCTGAAATCACAAAAGATTCAAATATACTTCCTTTTAAATAATGGCCTTCAAGCTGTTTTTGATCTGTTAATCCAAGCAGAGAGCATAAAAGCCCTGTATCATAAAAATAAATTTTCGGCATTTTAATAACGCGCTTATTATAGTTTTTATAGTGCGGCCGCAATAAATAAATAATAAAGCTCGCTTCCATGATTGACAGCCATGCCTGCGCTGTTTTATGGTTTATTCCGCAATCTTCGGCCAATGAGGAAATATTAAGCAATTGCCCTGTTCTTGCGGCGCACAAATTTAAAAACCTCTTAAACGAACTTAAGCTGGAAATATTTTTTATTAAGCGCACATCCCTCTCCACATAAGTTTGAATATAATTGGCGTAATAGCCGGCAATATCAATTTTTTGATCAAACAGCTTTGGATAAAACCCCTTGAATAATAAATTATTTATTTCAGTCCCGCTGAATTTTACTTTTGCTGAAAATAATTCCCGCATAGAAAAAGGAAGCAATTTAAAAATCGCCACTCTGCCTGCCAGCGACTGGCTGATTTTCTCCATTAAAAGAAAATTTTGCGATCCGGTAAGGACATACAGGCCATTTTTCTTTTTCTTGTCTGACATAACTTGAATATATGACATAAGCTCCGGCGCTCGCTGAACTTCATCAATAATTACGCCGTCTTCATATTGCGACAAAAATCCTTTTGGGTCGCTTAGCGCGAATTCCCTATTTTCTATATCTTCAAGGTTGATATACGGCTTTTTAGGAAATATGCTTTTTACTAATGTAGTTTTTCCTGATTGTCTTGGACCTATTAATGATATGATTGGATATTGCTTGTAATGCTCCAATATTTTTTTTACAATATTTCTTTTTATCATATTATTAGAATATACTATATGGACAATTTTGTCAATGGACTACCAAAATTGTCCATATAATATTTTGCCTGATCGCAGAGACGCATTGCAATGCGTCTCTGCGGGGCGGGGTTTATTTTTGATGTTTTTTATTTTATCGCCGGCATTATTCCGGATTTTTGCTAAAACAAAAACTTACTTTAACTTTTACTATAAATTAAAGCATCCTAATTTTAACAATTATAATCTATTCTATTTTTACCCAATCCACTTTAATCTTTGCATTTCCTATTGCGTCATAATATTCAACTTTTACTTCATGATTGCCATCCTCTATATTCCGTTCTCTGTTAAAAATTCTTTCTTTATTATTATCAGTCCATGATTGAAGAAAATTTTCTCCGTCAAGATATACTCTTATGGCATCGTCAAAAGCTGTTTGAAATTCATAATTGCCTTGTTCAAAATAACAGTCTGCGGTAAAACGAACCGAGAAATTATCTATTTTAATTATTTCAGCCGGACCGGATCTTACCCAGTCAAAATCCACTTTGTCCGCGGCGCTTGTCGCTATCGGCGAGCCGAATAAACTTTTATTGTCAAAATATTCAGCCAGCCAAACGCAAGATGGCGCGGCCGCTTCTGCGGTATCTTCCGCAACTTCTTCCGTGCTAGTGGCCGTATCTTCCGCGGGCGCTATTTCTTCTGTGCTGGTGGCTGTTTCGCCCGACTCGCCTGTACTCTCTGCCGGCGTTTCCGCATCCGCGGTTTCTTCAGGGGCTTCTCCTTCACTTGCTTTTGCTTCTTCTGCGGCAGGCAAATGCGCTGATGCTTGATCAATTTCTATCTGGCTTAAATTATTATTTGTAATCCCCAGCCCCAAGTTTCTCATAACATTAAAAGCGTCTTGCGGCCTGCCCAAGTAATGCATTGTTAAATCCAGCGGATTAACATAATAAGCTTTGCCCAAGTCTTCTACTTTAAGAAGAATTTTTCCGGCTAACCTTTCCGGAGCCGCTTGGCCGAAAGAATCAAAATCTTTGTTAGAAACGCCTAACCCCAATTCCCTCATAATTTTAAAAGCGTCTGTTGGCCGGCCCAAATAAAATCGTTTTTGGTTATCCGCGTTCACATACCATGCTTCTCCCTTGCCCTCAACTTGAAGCAATATTCTGCCTTTTAATTTTTCCGGCAATCCTTCCGCGGCGCGGGCCAAACAAAATGGCATTAATAAAAACAGTAAAAATACTAATATTGTTTTTCCGCTCAAGGCAGCCTGTCCGTCCTTTGGCGGAGACAATTTTTTGATTGGCATATTTTTTAGAAATTATTTAATTAATTTATACCAATATTATACCACAAAAATAAACGCGCGCAAACTAAAGCCCCCCGGTTGCCCGGGGGGCTTGTAGCTCTTTCTAATTAAACTATTTAGATAAGTTTAAATTAGTTGGATAATGTTCCGCCGATTACTTCTGAAATGGTTAACAAAGAATTTGCAGTCTTTGAATCATCCCAGCCATCGTATCCATCGTAAGTAAAGTCGGTGGTCAAGTCATCAAGTTCGGTTTGTACAGAATCAGAGGTTTCAACGCCGCTAATATTGCCAACAATGGTAATAGTAACTACGCCGTCAACTTCTTCCGTATCGCCTGACAAGGTTAAGAAGCTAATAGTTGCTTCATTGGAAGAATTAACTGAAACCGCCGTGGTCTTGTTGCTGGTGTCAGTTCCAAGATAAGCTTGGATGCTGTTCACCTGTACTCCTGTTGTTGTGGCAACATTCAAAATCATGGTAGTTAATTCAGCCATAATCGAATCGGTCCCTGTAGCAATTCTATTGTTTCCATTGTCAAATACAAAAGTGTATTTGGCAATAGTCTTGCCATTTCCGTTGCTCAAAGTTCCGTCGGCCATAGCATTTGTAATGCTGGTCAAGATAGAACCGCTGATAGTGGCAATTGTTGTAGTTGCCTGCCTCCAGCCTGAATATTCGCCGGCGACTACGGAAGCGGCGGCAGTAGATGTATCTTCAACAATTGTAATAGTTGTGCCTGAGTCAACTCCGGTTGCTTTAACAGCTTCTCCAGCGCTTAAGCCAAGGGCTGTTAAAACAGTGGATGAAGCCATGGTGAATTTAATGGTTTCATCGTGGTCGGCAGTGCCGGAAGCGTCGTCTAAAGCGTTGATTGATCTGGTTGTCACGCCGATGTAATACTCAATAGTATCATCAGCAGGCAATACCAAATTCAATTCATCAAAATGGACAGCTCCTACAGAACCGCCAACAGAGCTAACTGCCTCAGAAGCTACTTTTACTTCGCTTGAGTTATACAAATCAACAGTCAAAATGTCATCAGATTCAGCTGTGCCTTCTTGGCCCAATGCTAAGTCTGTGATCTTGATGCTTTCATTGGCAGTAGTGAACTTTAACTTGCCGATATATTTATCGCCGGAAGTTATAGCGCTGCCAGCCAAGTTGATAGTATTGGCGTTAGCTTTCTGGTCGGTAATATCAAGCTCTACTTTCAAAGTGCCTGTTGTTACCAATCTTACGCTTCTTGATATAACATCCTCATTAGAAATAGTTTCAACTACCGCGTTATTGTCTTTGTCTTTACAGACAATGCTGGTAGCAGAATCAGTAACAGCTAATTCTATCCATGCGGCAGGATTGAAAGTGCCAGCGAAATCGGCTTTAACTTCCAAGTATACTGACGCGCCTGCCGGTATTACTCTGTTGGTTGTGTCTAATGAAGTAAAAGTAATATAATCCGCAACAGTGGCGCTTTCAACAATAGTTCCGGCAGTTGTCTTAACTAACTTGCCGTCCAAGTAAAGACGCAATTGGGAAATATTGTTATCAGAAAAACCTGTTACTGATGTGGTAGATGCCGTAAGCGTGATTGAAGTCAAGGTAACAGCTGATGACGCGCCTGCTTTAAGGCCTGCTTTATAAATAACAAGGTCTGAAGTTCCAGGGACAATTGTCTTGTTGTTTAAAGCAGTGGTTGTCCAAGTCAAGGATGCTGTTTTAACAGTGGCAATAGCGCTTGTTATAGAAGTCGGTGTAATGTCATCATTTAAATTGTTATTAGATTCGTCTCCGGTAATAGTGAACGCGCCGTCTTCTAAAGTAACCTGAAAAGTGTCATCGGCGTCAACACCGTTGGTGTCGTTTGCGCCTTTTAAGTCCATTCTTAACTGAAAAGTCTTGGTTACGCCTTTTGCCAAGCTGATTTCATCAGACATTGTTAGACCCATGCAAGTAGTTGTTACTGACGAGCTAGCGTGAGTAATATCATAAACCGCTCCGGTGCTAACATCTCTTAGTTCAACATTTTCTACTTCATTAATATCAGCGTTCGCGCTTCCCGGATCACAAATCATAAAGGTGTCGTTGCCAGCTCCGATAGCAGTAATAGTAGCCGCCTCACCGGCAGAAACAATGCTGATAGTAGCTAAGATAACATCATTGTCATCAGGCCTTACATCCTTTGCCGGTGTAATAGACTTGCTCATATCAATAGTAACATCGCCAGCGGCTAAAGTTACAACAATACCGTCACTGACTGCGTTTAAACCGCCGAAACCGGTAGAGCCAACTTGAATGCCATAACCGTAATTCTGTCCTGTAAACATAAGATCATTAATGTCATCAAAATAAAGATCAATCGTATTTCCAACATTAGCAATTCCAATATCGCCGTAAATATCAACAGTCACGGTATCATTTTTAGCGATTACATGATTTGCTAAATCAAAGTAAGCATACTTATCAACCAATTCAACGCCTGTAATAACTTCATCGCCGTCAATCAACAATCTCATATTGCCGACAATTCCTGCGGTATTAGTACCGCCATTCTTTAATCTAATAGATTCAACCAAAACCGCTTCATTAGCAACAGCTAAATCAAAATTAGCCAAAAGCACATTGTCTTCGCCAAAATTTGTATTTGCTGCAGCAGTCGTGTCAACGCTTGACATGGTAACAGTACCGATAGTCGCGTTAGCAACAGCTTTGGTATTGCCCTTAACCGGGAATGAACCGCTTACCGCGGCTCCATTGGTTGTAATGTCTGAAGCGCTGGCAATGCCTAAAGCAAAATTGCCGCTTGTTTGTCCGGATTCAATTGTTGCTTTCACAGTTAAAGCTTTAGTTGCGCCGGCCGCGACTTCAATAGGAGTTGAGAAATTGAAAACAGCTTCTCTGTCAGAATTTACATTCTTCGCAGTGCCTTGTTTAACTCCATTGTCATAAAAAGTAACACTGTCAATATAAGTAGCTGTGCCTAAATCATAAGCTGTCAGCTTAATAACGCTAACTTTTACAGCGCCGTCGCTGGCTGCTGACAAATTAATCTTTAGGAATGCGTTAGGCGATCCTGCCGGAATGCTTTCTGCTGCAGGAGTATCTGATGCTAAAGCAACAGTTAGACCTGTTCCAACTAAAGGATCAACAGGTGTTCCGCCCGCGCCTGAAGAAGTGTCGGTCAAAGTAGCTTCAGCGGCCGCAAGAGCTGTGCCAACAGCTGGCATAACAATTGTAGCTGTAATTATATCGCTCCATTTGAAACGGTTGGCAAGGAAAGCTGCTTCGTCAGAAATAGCTCTTGCTGTGCCGTCCGCGGCAATATAATAAACAGTGGCAGAATCGCCGAATTTTACCAAACTTCCTTCAGGGTAAGCGGTAGCACTTACAGTTCCTGAACTAACAGTGTAGTTAGTAAAGAAACCGTCAGGAACGTCAACTACGCGCTGTGCCCAGTTGGCTCCATAAAGAGTAGTCGCGGTTGCTTCGTCAGGAACATGTACTAATGTTCCGTTTGATTCAACAGCGTACACTTTTGGATCTGTAGTAATTTTAACTAATTTAGTACCTGGTCTAATAGTAACATTAGCTCCTAGAGGATATGACTCTAACTCGGATTGAGGAATAGTCACGACTCTGGAGAAGTCGCTATACCAAGAAAAATAAGTTTGCTCATTAGGGAAAACATACCTTTTACTGTCAGCGCCCAAGTAATAAACGGATGAAAGTCCGTCCATTTTGATCAAGTCGCCTGCGGAAGCGGTAGCGCCTGCTGAAGGAGCTACTACCACGCTCATGGACAAAACTGTCACAAACATGATGCTGATAATAAAAGCTTTTCTTAATCTTTCCATAGAAAAATTGTATGCCTAATTAAATGTTTATAAAAATAAAAATTTAATTAGGATTAGTTTATTGCTTTTTAAATTAAGTACCTCCCCTAAAGCCGTTAAATAAATCAGCCGGAATCCCGCTTATACCCTGTTTCGCAACAGGGCTCCCTCCGCGCTTATGAATATAAGCGCTGGGGCAACCCCGATTAAATATATTACTTGACGGCAGTTTTAAGCCGCCGAATTTATTTAACGGGGTAAAGATGCATGGGGAAATCACCTTCACGCGCTTACGATTTATATGCATAAGCGCGGAGGAAAAGCTTTGCTGGTTTATCTTAGCTTCTTAGGATTAGATTTTAATTTTAAAAAGCAATTGTTAATTAATTCGCTCTGCCATTATATTGGCAAAGTTTTAACAAAACCTCCTAATGCAAGGATCGACCTTGATGGCTTTGCTTCGCCCCGCCATAGCTTTTCAACGACGGCGGGGTTGGTCCGCTTAACGCGGATTTGCCAGATTAATAATTTTTATTAAGCTGGAAAATCAAAATTAAGCTTTTTTCTTTTTAATTATAGAGGGCTGATGATTTTCTGGCCTTCTACCGACTTTTAAGTCGGGTTTTGAGGCTTTAGCCTCAATCAAACAAACTGGATGCTAAAGCATCCGGAACCCGAGCTAAAGCTCGGTAGAAGGGTGCTTTTTGGACAGTCTGTTAAAAACTAATGAGCTAGCCCTTCCGTTTACGGCTGGGCGGTTCTTATAAATTCGCGCTATGTTATTCTAAAATATTTTAAATAATCTTCTCTGCTTATTTCAGCTGTTTTTAAATTCTCTTTGATAATAAATATCGGGACTTCCTTATAAGCAGGAATTATTACCGGCCTTTTGATGCCATTCTTGGTAAAGACAAGATGATCGCCTGTTTGCCTATCAAGCGCAAATCCATTATATTGAAAAAACTTTACTAACTTTTTATAATGGATAACGGATATTTTTGGCATAATTTTAAAAAGACAGACTCATTCTTTCTAATGATAGCAATTCAGGCGCTTTCCAAATTTTTTCATGATCTACTTTCTTTTTTATAAAACCTGACTCTTGCAAAATTTCTTTTAAGGTGCCCATTTTTTCAGTTGATTCAATGAATAACTCAACAGCTTCTTTAAGATTTTTTTTAGCTTCTTCAATAGTTTTGCCGCAGCTGGACACGCTTAATTCAGGATTATATGCAACAAACATATTTCCTTCTTTCCATATTTGCGATGTAAAATTTATTTTATCTTTCATAATATTTTTTAAAACTTTACTCCTCCGTTGAGCTCGCCGTATCAGCCGGACTTTCATCTTCGCCCGCGTCCGCTGACTCAACCGTAGTGGAAGCAATGTCCGCTCCTGCTGTTTCATCGCTAACATCCGCTTGATCCATCATGTCATTCGCTTCGCTTAATTTATTTAAAGTGCCGCTGTAATCCTGCTCGTCAAACAGCTTCTCGGCTTCAGTTAAAATATCGTCTAAATTGCTCGGCCCGGCAACAACTGAATCTTCAACTGCCGCGCTTTCTTCCGCTGTTAAACCAACCGGATTGCCGGTTGAATCATATATTTGCATTCCTTGATCGCTTTTTTCCAAATTCGCGCTAAAAACTTGCATATCCTCTTCATGGCTTTCTGCCGCTATATTATTTTTTTCAGAGATGATATTATCTTTTGTATTATCAATTTTTACTAATCTCGCCTTTACGGCGCTGATTTCTTTTTTAAAATCTTTAGTAAGCTTTTCCACTTGCTTTTCCTTGTTTTTTTCGCTTTCAGCTATCACGCGCGTGATTTCCAGCGCCCTGTTGCTCGCGAATTCAACCCCCAGTTTGACCTTCCCCTTGTTATTAAAAGTAATGGCTAATTGGGCTTTCTCGCTGATTATCTTCGCTATATAAAGAGAATCGCCCGGATTTGTATCGCGCGCGGCATTTAAGCTGATAACTCCGCCGCTTGCGACAATCAACACAATTAAAACAACTGCCAAAACAGGTTGAAGCGCGCGGCTAAACATGTTATGCGGCAGCATATTTTTAAAAATATCAAACTTGCTTATTTCTTCTTCTGCATGGCCCCTGGTTATCTGGTTGAATAATATTTCCCTATTG
>JAZDKT010000009.1:0-2221 GCA_043802685.1 Candidatus Falkowiibacteriota bacterium
TTTCGCTTTAACTTTTTCCAAAAACTCTTGGCTGTTTGAAGCGTCGGAGCCGTGATGGCTTACTTTTAGAACATCGGCGCTTAAATCAGCGCCGCTTTTTGCCAATTCCTGCTCAACCTCGGTTTCTATATCCCCTGTTAACAAAAATCCGGTCCGGCCGTATATTAATTTTATCACAAGCGAACTGTTGTTTAAATTATTAACTTCCCTGCCCAATAAGCTTTGGCCGGGATAAATAATCCGCAGTTCGCAATCCTCACCCAATTTTACCGTCTGCGGCCTGTCAATAATAACCAAGGGGACTTTATTTTCTTTTATCAATTCCAGCCAAGCCAGATAATTCGGCGCGCTATGGACTACCCCGGTGTATAAGATTTTTTCAACATTATATCTTTTTATAACATCTATCAATCCGGCAACATGGTCGTCATGCGGATGCGTTAAAATCATCAAATCAATCCGCCTGTCCCACCAAGGCAGATTCTTCGCCAATTCGCTAAGTACGGCATTGTCCGGGCCGCCGTCAATTAAAATATTCTGCCCGTACGGAGTTTTGACCAATGCCGCGTCCCCTTGGCCGACATCTAAAAAATCAACTTCCAAATCGCCGCTAGGATTATAAAAAAGCCAGAAAACAGGAATAGCGGCTATCGCGGCCGCTATCCCTAAAATCAGCAAAATTGTCTTTGCTCTTTTCGCCATAATGCTTTAAGCATTCTCTAAATCCCGTACATTGTCCGCAGGCCCGTAATATCCGGCTGTTCCAAAGTTCTTTTCTCTATTTCGCCTTCGGTTGAATAGCCGTACATCGTGACTTCCGAGCAAGACGAGCTGTAAATATCGTCCATGCCGACGCCGTGTCCCAGCTCATGGGTGGCGATATTGGCTAAGTCCATAACTTTCAGATTGTCAGAGGCGTCGCCCCAAACATAAGCGTCGTTGAATAAAATATCAAATTCAACAATCTGCCTGCCCACTCTGGTAAACCAAATCGTGGTAACGCCGATTACATTATCATCAGGATAACCTCTGAAAGCGATTGTGTTTTTATAATCCTGCTTGCCGTATTGGGCGCTCTCATCTATCGCATAGGTGCCGTTGAACAATTCAACGGAAGACGCGGCATCCCAAGTTTCAGCCGAGGATGAAACGGCGGCTGTAATAAACTCTTCGGCCAGTTCGTCGTTGTTATCCGGATTAATAACATAGCTGACCGGCAGATTCTTCCATTTCACGCCGAGCAGTTTATAGCAGGTTTCTGTTTTAACCGGCTTAACCGGCTTAACCGGTTTGGCGTAATGGATAAAGTCAACTCTTTCCAAATCCCATTCCCCGCTCGGTGTTTCGCTTATAACCGGCGATTTTTCCGGCGCTTTGGCATGCTCTTTGGCCTGCTCCGAGGCCGGAATAAGCATGCCTGCATTAGCGGCGCCGGCTATCGCCAAAACAACGGCCGCCGTTAAAATAATTAAGCACAATTTTTTCATATTTTTTGGCAAGACTTGAGTAATTGAATACCAAATATGCAAGTCTTGAATTAATTTTTTATATATCATTGCGATTTAATTTTTTTCATTTTTTCTTCAATGCCTCCCAATGTCAACAATGCTAAATTGAATTTATTCGCGTGCGGCCCGCCGGCGACGATAAGATTGATTAGAGCGTTCTGTAAAATACGAATAACCTCATTTAAAACATATCCGGTGTACTGGCATTCCATATCCATATATTCTTCGCCCTGTTCAAGATGCCAAAAATTGCTAAGTTGGCGACTGGTCTTGACTAATAAAGTTCTGGCATACCAGACCAGATCTTCTCCGGCTTCGGTATAAAGCCAAGCGCTCGATACCTCGTCGCTGATTTCATAAATTTTCATAATGCCCCTTAACCACTTCTCAACCTCATTATAAAGAGGGTAAATTTCGGCAGGCGGCGGCTCTACTGTCTCCGCTTCTTCCAAATCATCCAAAACAATGCCATGTTTAGCCGCGTCTTTTTTAATCACACGCATTAATTCTTGAAAGTTATCGGATACATCCTGAAGCGCCGCTTCCATGCTGTCCGGGTCTTCGCCTTTTTCAATATGCTCTTGGCGCTTCTCTTCAATCGGTCCGCACAAAGGGCAATTTTTTTGCCCGCAGGGCGCTCGGAGCCACTGGCAGTCTTGCCAAGACTTCATTTCCTTTGGTCTTTGTGTTTGTAAAAAACGCATAATTAATTA
>JAZDKT010000010.1:0-7952 GCA_043802685.1 Candidatus Falkowiibacteriota bacterium
GAATTGGCGACAATGCAGATTTTTTTATTTTTTATTTCACAATTAATATTTTCTAATATTTTCAATACAACTTTAAAAACAGGCGGCATTATCTTGCCATGATCACAGGTTTTAAATAAGCTTTCTAAATTATCAGGATGAAATCCGTCTACGTCTTTACTTGGTTTTATGGCGAGGATTATTGCGTCAGTGTCAAAGCCATTCGGCAGAGGAAGCTGTACCAATATGGCATCAATCAATTCATCGTTATTCAAGCAATCAATCATTTCCAGCGCTTCCCGCTCGGTAATATTTTCCGGGCATCTGTATAAATGCGTGTCAATGCCGACTTTTTTCGCTTCTTGCTCTTTTAATTTGACATAAAGCTTGGAATCCTCGCGATCGCCGATTAAAATAATAGCCAAATTAGGCCGTTCGCCTTTTAGCTTGGCTATTTCTTTAACAATGTTATTTTTAATTTTTTTGGCAAGTTTTTTGCCGTCTATTATTTTCGCGTAACGCATAACTCATAACGCATAACTTATAAATAATATTCGTTATGCGTTATGAGTTCCATGTTACGCGATATTAAGCGCTCGGTATTGGAAAATCCAAACACATTTTTTTAACTTCTTCTTTTATTCCATGTAAAACATTTTCATTGTTTTTATTTTTTATCGCGCTGTCAATAAAGCCGGCTATTTTTTTTATTTCCTCTTCTTTCATGCCGCGCGTGGTGATTGCCGGCGCGCCGAAGCGGACTCCTGACGGGTTCATTGGCGGGTTGGGGTCGTTTGGTATGGTGGATCTGGAAACGGAAATACCGACTTTGTCTAAAGCGATCTCCGCCTCTTTGCCCGACAGCCCCATAGACGACATGTCAACTACCATTAAATGATTGTCCGTTCCGCCTGAAATTATTCTGTATCCCATTTTAATTAATTCTTTTGCCAATGTTTTGGCGTTTTTCATCACCTGCTTGGCGTATTCCTTGAATTCAGCTTGTAGATTTTCTTTGAAAGCAACCGCTTTGGCGGCGATAATATGCTCATGCGGCCCGCCCTGCATGCCCGGGAATACCGCCCTGTCAACTTGCTTGGCGTATTTTTCAAGGCACATTATTATGGCGCCTCTGGGACCGCGCAATGTTTTATGCGTTGTGGTGGACACAACATCAAAAAAAGGAACAGGATTATCCATTTCTCCGGCCGCGATTAGTCCGGCTGTATGCGCTATATCCGCGAAAGTGTAAGCCCCAACTTCATCCGCTATTTCTTTGAATTTTTTCCATTCAATCTCGCGCGAATAAGCGCTGTATCCGGCTACGATCATTTTCGGTTTTTCGCGCAGAGCAATTTTTCTAACTTCTTCCATGTCAATTTTGCCTGTTTCCGAGTCAACTTCGTATTGGACAAAATTATAAAGCATGCCGGAAAAATTAATCGGATGCCCGTGCGACAGATGTCCGCCATGGTCCAGCTTCAGTCCCAGCACTTTATCTCCCGGCTTTAAAAACGCCATATAAACAGCGGCATTGGCAGGCGAGCCGGACAATGGCTGGACATTAACATGTTCGGCGTTGAATAATTTTTTGGCTCTTTCAATGGCGATTGTTTCAACATCATCAATAACTTGGTTGCCGCCGTAATATCTTTTGCCCGGATATCCCTCGCTGTATTTGTTGGTCAGCACAGTTGCCATTGTTTCAAGCACTGCTCGCGACACATAATTTTCCGAAGCGATCAGCTCCATTTCTTCGCTCTGCCTTTGCGTTTCGCGATTTACAGCGTCCATTATCTCCGGATCTTGTTTTGATAAATTTTTATAGGTTAGCATAGTTTTATTTCACAAATTTAAAATGCTTAAGCGCCTGTAAAATGTTTGGACCCAAATCTTTCGGTAAGCTGTTTGTATCATGCCACGCCCATTCTCTAATATCTTCGCCTTGGTTTATTTCTCCGATTCTTTCGGCAAGAAAATGGACAAGAATAATATCAATTTTTCCTTCAGGAGTTTTTTTTCTGGTAAAAGCTATAAACGGATTTTCATTTAAGATTTTAATTTCAATACCCATTTCTTCCTTAACTTCTCTTCTAGCGTTTTCAATTAGATTAGTTCCATAATCTTCTACTTTTCCGCCGCAAAATTTCCAAAAAGTTGTATCCCCATGCTTATTTAAGAGAACTTTATTATTCTCAACTATTACCGGTCCTGATGCTATAATTATTTTTAACATATTTTTTCTTAAGAATTATATTGTTATCTTACCAAATTTTTCCAATTTGTCAAAATAAAAAAGGGCTGGTTTGCTCACAGCCCTTTTGGTTGTTTAAAGTTTGTTGTTTGTTTTTTTAAACAAAAAGCGAAGTTACTGAATCGCCTTTGTGGCTGCGTATTATCGCCTCTCCAATAATATCCGCGACTGATAAGACTTTAATTTTATCGCAAGCGATATCATTTCCGTTAATAGGAATAGTGTCTGACACAACCATAGTTTTCAAAGGTGAAGTGGTTATCCGCTCAATTGATTTGCCGGATAGAACAGGATGCGCGCAAAATGCGTGCGTTTCTTTTGCGCCATTAGTAATTAACACATGAGCGGCTTCAGTTAATGTTCCGGCAGTATCAACCATATCGTCCAGGATAATCGCAATCTTTCCTTTAACATCGCCTATGACCTTCATGGCCTTGGCTTTGTTTGGCGCGCTTCGGCGCTTATCAATAATAGCCAAGTCTACGTGTAGCTGTTTTGCAAACCACCTTGTTCTTTCAACCCCTCCTGCATCAGGAGAAACCATTACAAGATTGTCTTGAAAATTGGCTTTTATGTAATCAAGAATAACAGGAGCGGCATAAAGATTGTCCACGGGGATATTGAAAAAACCCTGGATTTGGCCTGCGTGAAGGTCCATTGTGATTATCCTATGCGCTCCGGCAGTTTGCAATAAATCTGCCACTAGTTTGGCGCTGATAGGAACGCGAGGCGCGACTTTTTTATCCTGCCGAGCATAGCCGTAATAAGGTATTACGGCAGTTATCCTGCTCGCTGACGAGCGCTTAAAAGCGTCTATCATCAGCAGGAGTTCCATTAGCGAATCATTCACCGGGTCACAAGTTGACTGGATGATAAAAACATCTTTTGATCGGACATTCTCGTTTATTTCAATTTGTATTTCACCATCACTGAATGTTTTTACTTTGGCTTCTCCCATCTGAACATTAAGGTACGCGCATATTTTATACGCAAGCTCCGGGTTTGAATTGCCGGTAAAAATAACAAAACCGTTCACTATTGCTCCTCCTTGTAGTTTGAATTATTAGTATTTTGATCCCTTGTTTTTTTCTTACAGCCATTTTTAGCGGTTGGCGTTCTGCTTTCATCCGTTTCCTCTTTTCCGCCTCTTAAATAGCATTTGCCGCACATGTGATCACCCCCTCCATTTTGTTTAAATTGTGTAAGAGCAAAATATTTTTTTCATTTTTTATTATACTCCGAAATTACCATTTTAAAATTATTATGTCAAATACGATAGAAATTAGAAACTTGAAATTTGAAATTAGTTATTCATAAAATCAAATCCAAATTTCCAATTTCTAATTTCCAATTTCATCTAATTTTTTTACCATATAACCATCTCTTAATCTATAACCCAATCTGCGATAATAGCCGCGGACGCCGATGCCGGATATTACGGCTATTTTTTTATGTCCATTTCTTCGCGCGATTTTTTCCGCTTCCGCCATTAGTTTTCTGCCCAGGCCGGCATGCTGAATTTTTTTATTTCCACCAACCGGCACTAATTCTCCGTAGACATGCAGTTCGCGGATTAATGCCGCGCCTTGCAGTAGCGCAAGATTTTGTGTTCCTATGAAATTCGGCAATCGCAAACGACAAAATCCGTATAATGTTTTCCCGCTTCGCCGCAGTCTCTCCGCAGAGGACTGCGGCGATTTATCTGCTTTTTCGCCACAGTCCCTTGCGAGGAGACTGTGGCGAGGCGGAAGCATTTTTTTGTCCTCGGATTCATAACTAATAAAATATTCAATACCGCCAGACGCTTTATATTTAACTATTTCTAACTTCTTACTTCCCTGTCCCGCCTTAGCGGTGATTACTTCTAACTTATTTTTTACCTCTCTGCATCTAATACATTTGCACTGCGCGCCCCCGTCTTTCATAATCTGCCTTAAATTAGTAATTATGTTTCCGGCGATAATTGATTCTCCGGGAATATCGCGGATTAATCTGATGATTCTCACGTATTCGGGTACGGCTTTTTTGCAGTTGATAATCAGCTCGCGCAAAGTTTTATCATTGTACGGCTTGTATTTGCCGGCTTTCCACCACCTATGCAGCAGACTGCCTTTTGTTACAATAGTAGGATAAAATTTAATCTGATCCGGCTGGAATTTTTCATCATTAAACAACTGCTTAAACATATTCAAATCTTTAGCCGGAGTTGATCCCGGCAGGCCGGGCATAATATGGTATGTTATTTTAAATCCGTAATTTTTCAGAATCTTGGTTGCTCGCGCGATTTCATCCACGCCATGTCCGCGCTTGTTTAATTTTAAAATTTTATCATCAATCGCCTGTACTCCCAGCTCAACGCGGGTGCATCCCAGTTCTCGCATTTGCATTAACTCTTTTTCATTAATATAATCCGGCCGAGTTTCAAGCGTAATGCCAATAATTTTATACTTTGCTTTCTCGTTTTTTTTCTGCTCTTGAAGAAGAATGTTTTGTGATTGTTTTAAATTTGTATTAAAATTATACTTCTTACTTCTTACTTCTAACTTCTTACTTTCTTGATATTCATTCGCCGCTTTAAAGCAATTAGCGATATGCCAATATTTATATTGCTCTGGCAAAACGCTCCATGTTCCACCTATAACAATTAATTCAATCTTAGTCGGTTCATGGCCGTTGGCTTCCAGCGCGCGCAAGCGCAGCTGTACTTGTTTATATGGATTATAATTACAGCGGATTGCGCGCATAACCGCGGGCTCGTTTGAAAGATAGCTTTGCGGAACATTTTTTTCTGTCGGGCAGTAGGCGCATTTTCCCGGGCAGGGGTACGGCTTGGTCAGCACCGCCACCGGCGCGATGCCGGACATGGTGCGGACAGCGCGCTTGCGCAGAATCCTGCGTAGGGACACAAAATTTTGTGTCCCTACGCAGGATTTATTTAATTCTTCCAAAATATCCGAATTCCTTAAAATCCCAACATTGTATTTCTTGGCAATTTTCCTCTTCGCCAGCATCAAATCAGCGCTGGATTTAATATTTAATTTTAATAATTCTTGCACCCCGCGCCTTTTTAATGCCGCATCTTTTTGGCTTGTAGATTTATTATAAATTTTATTTTTCATATGAGCTTTAATATCCAGTGAAAAAGGTGCGGGGCAAGTGGCTTTTTTCATGATTTTTTGTTAGAATGTTAGTATAATCAGTTTATATGTATTTTTTGGAAAATACAATAATCAAAAATTAAAATTATGCGAGACTGTAAAGATATTAAAAAAAATTTATTAAAAAATAAGAACATCAAGAAGGAATATAAAAAACTTGATCTTGAATTTGAGCAGAATCCTCTATTCAGGCAGAAACTTTAGTTTTTAGACAGTCCGTAATGAGAGATTCTGCCTCGGCGGAAAGAATTTTAAAACAAAGGCATTTTAAAACAAACTTATATTAATTATATGTTAGCATCAATAGCCGGATGGATTCCCGCAATCATTTTACCGACAGCGGCAGGAATTCAATTATACAAAATTTTAAGATATAAAAAAGCGCAGGGAGTAAGCTCATTGGCATGGACTTTTTTCGCGATAGCAAATATAGGCGCTTATTTCTTTGCAGAAAAATATTTCATAATACAATCTATTTTAGCGTTTTTGTTAACAGCCATACTAAATCTTATGATTGCCATATTCGCTAAAATTTATAAAAATTAATTTCTCAATTTTAACCATAAAATTTATGACAAAATCAAAACTTTTAATCATCGCGTTATTCGCGTTTTTATTAACAGCGCCTTTGTCGGTTTACGCATTTGAAGCCAAGACCGGTAGTTTTGTCTATGTTGGCGAAGAAGAAATTATAGACGGCAATCTTTTCGCCGGCGGAACGACCATAACTGTTGACGGCACAATTAAAGGAGATGTTATCTGCGCCGGCCAGTCAATTAATATCAACGGCATGGTGGAAGGAGATGTTATCTGCGCCGGCCAATCCATAAACATCAACGGCGATGTCGCTGGCAATGTCCGCGTAGCCGCAAATTCTGTCACTATCCGAGGAGCAGTATCCCGCAATGTTATGGCTTTTGGCGCCGGAGTTTTATTGGACAAAGGAGCGTCTGTGGGTATGGATATGCTGATTGGCGCGGCGGCGGGTGAAATAAGAGGAAAAATAGGCAGGGACTTGCATGGCGGAGCGGCAGATGCGATTATTGCCGGCGAAGTAGGAAGAGATGTAAAATTAAAAATAGACAAGCAAAAAACAAGCGAAGCCGGTTTAATAATAGGCGATGGCGCAGTCATTGGCGGCAATGTGGTTTATACAGACAAAAACGAGGCGAGCATTTCCCAAGGCGCGGTTGTCGCGGGCGAAGTTACCCATAATCTCCCGAAGATAAAGCAGAAAAAATTTATAGCCATAAACTGGGCGTGGGGCCGGCTTTATTCTATTTTTTCCGCTTTAGTTATCGGTCTGGTTTTAATCAGCTTATGGGGCAAAGAGATAAAGAAATTAACAGACAAGATGCTGGACAAGCCGGGTGCTTCAATCGGCTGGGGCGTTATTGTTATGTTTTTAGCTCCGATAATATCAATATTATTGCTGATAACTTTCATCGGCATTCCGCTGGCTTTTCTGCTAATGGGCGTTTGGCTGATCGCTTTGTTTACAGGTAAAATTTTAGTTGGCATATTAATCGGACGCAGTATATTGGAAAAATTTTGGAAAAAACAAAAAGATTCTATGATTTGGGCGATGGTTGTAGGTATAGTTGTCTGCTGGTTTATTTTTTCCATACCGCTTGTCGGCTGGATGTTCAGCTTGTCTGCCCTGTGGTGGGGGCTGGGAGGAATTTGGATGTATTTTAAATCGCATAACGCGTAACGCATAACACATAACGATTTGTCTATAGCGCGTTGCGTGTTTAATCGCGTAAGTTGCGCAACTTTGCTTTTAAAAAATTATTTGTTATAATATGAATATGGATAATAATAATCAACAATTAAATAATTCCGCTCTTCCCAAAAGGCAATATGTTTGGGATATTGAAAAAATCATGGAATCAGCCAGAAGAGTAAGGAACGCGGCTAAAAAAGAAAAAGAATGGGAGAAAAAACAAGTAGAAATACAACAAGTTCATTAGATTTTTTATTAAACAAGCATATACTTATAGATACTTGTTTTCTAATTAAATCATACGAAAATGCCCCTTTTTTCAAGGGGTTATTTTCTATTTTTAAAAATTTAAATTGTGTGCCGGTAATACACCAGTTAATTGAAGCTGAATTTGTCCGCGGAAGCAAAACTAATCAATTTTATCAAACAAAAAAACAGCATTTAGCTATTTTTGACGGCTTTATGCTTCCTGTAGCTAAAGAAATAATAGACAATAGCATCGCAATTTCCATGATATATGCCAATAAAGGTTATCTTAATACTCAAATATCTATTGTTGATTGCGTAAACGCCGGGATTCTGCAAAAATATTTAAACAATCTTTTTTTAATAACTCTTGATATTCAAGATTATCCTTTGATATTATTTGATCGTTTAAAAATAATTCCTATTGACGCGGGCAGGGATGTTTTTACATGCGGAATTTATAAGTTTAATAATATTAAATTTAATCAATGTTTGATTGATTTTAAAAAGATTTAATGCTATATGAAAACCAACCCTGAAATTTTTAAGGCCTATGACATTCGCGGTATCTATGGCCAAGATTTAAATG
>JAZDKT010000011.1:0-2250 GCA_043802685.1 Candidatus Falkowiibacteriota bacterium
ATCTATTATCTGATCAAGTTTGATTAAATTATGAAGTCCATTAGCTAAATCTTCTAATGTTTTTTGGGTGTTATAGACGCTGGCGTAGAGGTATTTGTTGACGAATTTATGGCTGTATTTTTGGACTAAAAAAAACAGCCCGGTGAATGCCAAGGCGACAAAGATTCCAATGATATATCCTTGCGAGGCGAACACGTCGCCGAATGCGGTTTTGAATGCGCCGGCTACGCCGTAAAAAACCGCGTACGCGAATGTTGACAGCGCGATATATATAAAACTTTTACGTACACCTACGCGGATGTCCATGAGGCGGTAGCGGATGATGGCATAGGCGATGGAAATTACATAGGCGGAAGCAAAAATATTAAGATATGGGGGGATATTGATGTTATACCATAAAAAATAATTCGTTGAGCCGGCTATATAAGTAATAATCATTCCGATTAAAATAAATCGCGCTTGCATCTTTTGTATGCTGGAAGATTTTCTATACGCCTTGATCAATAAATATAATGCGCATAAAGTGTAGCTAAAAAAATGTATTAAATAAAAATGGTATAAAATGCCCGGATTTGCCCAATATCTCATGGAAAATTTGGGGACAACTTCTTTTATAAATAAAGAAGAAAAAGCAAAAAGCGCAAAGAATGAAGATATAACATATCCAAAAATAATGAGTTTTTTCTTTTTTTGAAAAACGCCCAACCACACAGCGACAAAGTGCAATAATGCGACTGAAACATAAAATGCCCCAAGGTGCAAAACCCTAAACCAAAATAAAGTAGTAGGCGCGTCTTTGGCTAATGGCCAAAAAATATAAGCGTAAGACCAAGCGGCTACGCAAAAACAAAAAAAAGCAAATGTTTGATTTGCTTTGCTTTTTTTATTTTTCATAACCACAAAAATTCCCAAGATTGTGCTTGTGAGCGCATTGACTAATCCGCTTATGGCGAAAAATAATTCCATAAAAAAAATCCTTAATCCCTAGAAAGCATTATAGCAAATTTCTAAGGATTAAGGAAACTGATGTTAAAGGTCAATGGGAGTTGCGATTCCCATTGCATGGAATCGTAACGGTTCATCATAGAAACAGCCCAGCCACTTATAGCCAGCGGCTTTCAAAATACATTTCAATTCATCGATGGTTTTATAAACAAGATTCCACCCGATAATCTCTTTCAGAGAATATGCCATATCGGGATCTTGCTCACGCATGGTTGTTGACACATTACTGACCACTACTATGCAGTCTTTCGCAAAATATTTTTTTAACTTTTTCAAAAGTGCCACACAACGATTGTGTGGCAAACTGCACAAAACCCCAATGACAAAAGCCATTTTGACGTTGTGATAATAATTTAATGACAAAAAATTTTTATTTATTAAATTAAAATTTTTTGTCAAATTCTCTTGCATAACCAACTCTCTCGCTACAGCAAGAGCATCAACATCAACATCAACACAATCAACATTAATAATATTTTCAAGTTGGATATTTTGATCGCGCAAATGAGACATAATTGCCACTAAATCTCTGGAGGTTCCGCAACCGCAATTCACGATTTTAAAATTATCCTGGGCAGTAAGTTGAAGAATATTTATAACTCCATGGTTTATAACAGCATCCAAACGATCGCGAAGCGCTTGCCCAGAAAGTGAATTAATAAAGTAATTATCTAATTCACTTTCTCCATTTTTCAGATAAACCCTTTCCAGCATTTCAAATGTGGCAGGGTTTTTTATCAAAACGCGAGGAATAAATCCTGATTTAAAATTATCTTTTAACATCATCAGAACCTCCCTTCTGAAGATATTTTAAATACCCCCCAAGAAATTCAGGAATATCTTCTTGTAATGGTTTGTAATTTTCGAACAAAGTATATAAATTGTCCGAAAACAACCCCAGTTGATGAGATAATGCAAATGCCAATGGCATTGAAATTAATTGCAAATTGATGATTTGCATCATCAAAATCGCAAGTTCAACCCGAGACATACCTTCGTTTCCGAATTCAATTAAATTTTTCATCTTTTTCACCTCTTTCCTTCAAAATTTTATAGAATTGTCAAAGAGCGAAAAATCCGCTCCCCATTTTTCTCCCCTCCCAAAAAAGAACAATATATCTAAATCTAACTCATTTTAATAAAAAAATCAAGAGCCGGGAGCAAAAAGACGCAAAACGCCCGGCTGTCCCGCATACCAACAAAAAAACAGACAACAATGTCTGTTTTTTTTGTTTTCCACATTTT
>JAZDKT010000012.1:0-22808 GCA_043802685.1 Candidatus Falkowiibacteriota bacterium
CCGGCGCAGAAAAAACGCGTCATCCAAACCCTGTTTTTTTTAGTTATAATAAACAAATCTATGTCGCCTTGTTTTTTCAAATTATGCGAACCGATTAAATTTCCCGCCGCTATCATCCTGATCCACGGTATGATTTTAAAAAATCTTGAAACCAGCATGGCTTTCTTGAATTTTTTATCGGCATAATTGTATCGCGCCATTTTTGTTTTGATGATTTCTTTGCGGCCGCGCAAAAAATAAAATCCGTTTTTTTCTTCAATAGCCTCTAAAAAAATTTTACTCTCTAACGCTTTTTCAATATCAAACAAGCCGCATTTAACGCTCAAATATCGCCGCAATTCCAATCCGGTTAACGGATAATCAAACAAGTCAAAAAAAGCAACCACCTCCATGATTGCCTCCTTAATGTTGTTTTGTTTGTTGTATTTTGAATTCATTTAGCTTATAAATCTTATGAATCCCTGCAAAATTTTAGCAGGGATTTATATGATTTATATGATTATTTATCCATCTGTTTTCGGCTTTTCTATCTCCATCGGCTCAATTTTTGCTTCTCCGCCGGTAATTTTTGCCACATCTTTATCAATTAAATTAAATTGTTTATGAGCATTATTATAATGGCTTACTGTTGTTGATAAACTAGAGCCGACTTTTTTAAAATATTCATCATAACTATATAAATGTCTGGTTAATTTTTCAACTCCCTTTCTGATTTCTTGAGCGCTTTCTTCAATTTTCATGGCGCGAAGCCCCTGCATGACAGTTTGCAAATAAGCCAAAAAGGATGTGGGTGAAACAATAATTACTTTATATTCTCCGGCGGCTCGCTGTATCAAACTATTAGTATCTTCGTCGTGAAGCATGCCAACTTTGTTTACTAATAAATCATAATAAATTGATTCATGCGGTATGAACATAAAAGCAAAATCCATAGTTTTTTCCTCCGGTTTAATATATTTCGCCGTTTCCTTAATACGCATTTTTAAATCATTAACAAACACCTTTTCCAATCGCGCTCTTTCTGCTTCATTTTTTTCTTCCACTAAACGATTATAATTTTCTAAAGAAAATTTTGAATCAATCGGAATAATTTTATCTTTAATAAAAACTACGGCATCAACAATATCATTATTTTTAAATTTATATTGCATCTCATAACTTCCCGGCGGTAAAACGTTTTTTAAAAGAGTCTCAAGATAATACTCGCCTAAGATACCCCGCTGTTTGGGATTTTTCAAGATATCCTGCAGATTCTGCAATTGGGAAGAAAAATTAACCACCTGCTTGTTGGTTTCGTCCAGCTTGGTCAGCTTTTCCGACACGCTGCTGATCAGCTTGGCTGACTGGCCTGTTATGCCCTGCACCGTCTTGATGGTCTGCCCGATTTGCTCCTGCGTATTCCTGTACTGCTCCTGCGTCGCTTTATGGGTTTCGGCTAATTTGGAGTCCATGGCTTGCCGCAATTCCTTGTTCTGTTCCCCCAGCATGGACAATCTTTCCATCATGGAAGTAAGCTTGTCCCCGTTGCCATTATCTTCTTTTTTCCTTAACAATAAAAAAATTATGGCAATAATGCCTATTATTAGAAAAAGTAATAAAATTGTTATAAATTGTGTTTGCATAATTATTTTAATTATAAACACAACACCTTGCAAAAGTCAAAAAATTACTGTATAATAAACGGCGTTATTAGTTAAACTTTCATATAAATCATATCAATCCCTGCTTTTAAAAATTTAGCAGGGATTAATAAGATTAATAAGATTTATGTCTTACATAAACTCAATAAAAATAAAAGGCGCGCGAGTTCACAATTTAAAGAATATTAATGTGGAAATTCCGCGCGACAAATTCGCGGTCATCACCGGGCTGTCAGGATCAGGCAAGTCTTCGCTTGCTTTTGACACTATATACGCGGAAGGCCAGCGCCGATATGTTGAATCTTTGTCAGCTTACGCGCGCCAATTCATAGGGCTCATGGACAAGCCGGATGTTGACCTGATAGAAGGCCTGTCGCCGGCAATCGCCATAGACCAGAAATCCTGCTCGCAAAATCCGCGCTCTACCGTCGGCACGGTAACGGAAATTTATGATTATCTGCGCCTGCTGTTCGCGCGCATCGGAGTTCCGCACTGCCCCGAATGCGGCAAAAAAATAAAACAACATTCTATTGATGAAATTGTCAGACAAGCGGCGAATTCTTTTGCCGATAAGGAAGTTATAATACTCTCGCCCATAGTCAAGGATAAAAAGGGCGAACACAAAAATATTCTGGACGGAATCGCCAAAGCCGGATATTCCAGAGTAAGGTTTGATAAAAATATCTACTCGCTGGAAGAAATAGGGGACATGAATGTTGACAAAAACAAAAAACATAACATGGATATTGTCATAGACATGCTTACCGCGAGTAAAGACAAAGAAGATATGGCCCGATTCACGGAAGCGATTGAGAAAGCTTTGGACTTTTCCAATGGGCTGGTTACGATTTTTCAACCCCGCCCTAACCCTCCCCTTGGTAAGGGGAGGGAACAAATTCCCCCTCCTTGCGAAGGAGGGGGTCGGGGGGAGGTTATTTATTCCCAATTATTCGCCTGTGCCGACTGCGGGATAAGCATGCCTGAACTGGAGCCGCGCAATTTTTCTTTCAACTCCCCGCACGGCGCCTGCGCCGAATGCTCCGGGCTGGGGACCAAGCTGGAAGTTGATCCGGAATTGATTATCAATCCCGGTCTCACTATCGCCCAAGGCGCCATAAAGCCGTGGGCGCACAACACCGCGGCCGGCCAGTCATGGCTGATGCGCATACTTGGCACTGTCGCCCAAAAATATAATTTTGACCTGAATACTCCGATAAAAAATCTGACGAAAAAACAGCTTGACATAGCGCTCTATGGAACAGGCGGCAAAAGCTACAATGTTGATTATGCCTGTCCCGGACATAGCTTCGGGGAGAGCGATCGTTTCTCGGGCGAGCTAACAACGGAATTTGAAGGCGTAATTCCCAATTTGGAAAGGCGCTACAAGCAGACTGAATCTGATTATGTAAGGAAAGAAATAGAAAATTACATGAGAGTGCTTGTCTGCCCTGCCTGCAAAGGCAAGCGGCTGAAGCCGGAAATTCTCTCGGTAAAAATTCCCGGGTTATTCGCGGATAACATTGAATTATCAATCAATGACATTACGACTAAGGATATTCGGCAAGCTGAAAAATTCTTTTCCGAAATGGAAAGCTCTAAAAAACTTTCAGCCAGAAACAAAAAAATATCAGCTCAAATCATCAAAGAAATACGGGCCCGGCTCAACTTTCTGCTTAATGTGGGGCTTGATTATTTAACATTGGATCGGGCCGCCAATACTTTATCCGGCGGCGAAGCGCAGAGAATCCGGCTGGCAACTCAAATCGGCTCAAGCTTAATGGGCGTCATCTATATACTTGACGAGCCGTCAATAGGGCTGCACCAGAAAGATAATGATAAACTGATTAATGCTTTAAAAAAATTGCGCGATCTTGGCAACACAATAATAGTGGTAGAGCACGACAAAGCCACAATGCTTGCGGCTGACTATATTATTGATGTAGGGCCCGGAGCAGGAGAGCATGGCGGCGAAATAGTGGCTGCGGGAACCGCGGCGCGGATAAAAAAATGCGCGAAATCACTAACCGGGCAGTATTTATCCGGAAAAAAATCAATTCCTGAGCCGCAAAAATACCGCCGAGGCAATGGAAAAAAATTAAAAATAACCAACGCGAGCGAGCATAATTTAAAAAATATTGACGTGGAATTTCCTTTGGGCAAATTCATAGCCATTACCGGCGTTTCCGGATCCGGCAAATCAACGCTGATGACTGATATTCTGGCCAATGCTTTGAGCCAAAAATTCTACCGCGCCAAAACCCGGCCCGGAGCGCACGAATCAATTGAGGGGCTGGAGCATATTGATAAAGTAATCAATATTGATCAATCTCCAATCGGCAGAACCCCGCGATCCAATCCGGCTACCTACACCGGCGCTTTTACTCCTACGCGGGAATTGTTCGCCTCTCTGCCGGAAGCAAAAATCAAAGGGTATAAAGCCGGAAGGTTTTCTTTCAATGTTGTCGGCGGAAGATGCGAAGCATGCTCAGGCGACGGCATGGTAAAAATAGAAATGCAGTTTCTGCCTGATATCTATGTTGAATGCGATGTCTGCCGCGGCAAGCGCTACAATAAAGAAGCTTTGGAAATTTATTACAAAAGTAAAAATATCTCCGATGTGCTGAATATGACAGCGGAAGAAGCCATGGTATTTTTTAAAAATATTCCGGCCATCCGACAAAAACTGTCAACTCTTAACGAAGTCGGCCTCGGTTATATCAAGCTGGGCCAGTCCGCGACCACTCTGTCCGGAGGAGAGGCCCAAAGAGTAAAACTGGCAACGGAATTATCCCGCCGGGCAACCGGCAAAACATTGTATATTTTGGACGAGCCGACAACCGGACTTCACTTTGACGACATAAAAAAATTATTGCATGTACTGAACCAATTGGTTGACAAAGGCAACACTGTCCTAATTATTGAACATAATTTGGATGTCATAAAATCAGTTGACTGGATCATTGACCTTGGCCCGGAAGGCGGAGACAGGGGCGGCGAAATAATCGCTGTCGGCTCGCCCAAAGATATTGCTAAAAATAAAAAAAGCCATACCGGGCAGTATTTGGCAAAGGCGCTAAAACACTAAAACACGAAAACACTCGGCTTCGCCCCGCCCTTCGCAAGGGGCGGGGCTTCGCCTCAAAACACGAAAACACTCGGCTTCGCCTCAAAACACGAAAACACTCGGCTTCGCCTCAAAACACGAAAACACTCGGCTTCGCCTCAAAACACGAAAACACAGAAGCGTATTCGTGTTCAAGTGTTTTCGTGTTTTCGTGTTTCAGTGTTTTCAGTGTTTTCAGTGTTTTTGTGTTTTCGTGTTTTCGTGTTTTCGTGTTTTTGTGTTTTCGTGTTTTCGTGTTTTCGTGTTTTCGTGTTTTTGTGTTTTCGTGTTTTCGTGTTAACGCTTACTCGCTAAAAACTTGCGCCGTAAAAATTTTTAGTTCAACATTCGCGTCATTTTTATAGCAATCTGCGGATAAGCCGGCTTTTTGACAGCACAACTGAGCCAAAAATTCTTCTTTGCTCCAGCCGGTTTCATCCGCCACTTGCGGCAGAAACACTCCGCTTTGAAGGCCTTTGTTTATTATTACTCCATGCTTGCCAAGTTCAATTTCTTGCCAATTATTTATTTTGCGCGGCGCTGACAAAACGCTTATTTCATATTTTAATTCTCCTAATTCTTCCGCACTCACCGGTGAAAAACGATTATCTTCAACAGCCGCCGCAACTGCCATATCTCTTACAACTTGCCACAATGCTTTTCCTGAAGGAATAATCTGACCGACACAGCCGCGCAACTTTCCTTTTTTATGTAAAGTTACAAAGGCACCTTCTCTCCGGTTCAATCTTTCATCGCCAATATTAAATTCCGGCATTCTTCCGCTGCGGATATAATTTTCCACCGAAGTCCGCGCGATATTCAACAGCTCCTGCTGTTGTTTTTTGTTTAAAATACTGTTTTTCATTTATAATTAAAATTTATTAGTTTATTGGTTTTAATAAATGAATAAACGGCGAAGCGGTAATAAATTAATAAATTTTTACGCGGTAAACCCGCCGGAGTTTAGCGGATTACATGATTTCCAAAATCTTCAATTCCACATGATTGCTTTCCGTATCCCAAACAGCGAAAGTAGCTTTAGAAAACATTGCTCCCAAAGTTCCCGGATTAATTAATCTTGCTCCATTTTTCCGGTCTTCCCACGGCTCATGCGTATGGCCGTAAAAAACAATATCGCATCCGCCTTTTTTCAAAACATAGTCTGTCAAATACGGCTCGTGGCAAATTCCTATCCGCGCTTCGCCAATTTTGATTCTGGCAATCCGCCCGTAATAATTTATATTATCATATTTTTCCGGCTCGCTTTCAGGGAAAAGTTCAATATTGCCGCGCACCAAATGAATCCGACCGCTGAAATGATTTGACAAAAATTTTAAAGTTTCATTATTCGTCACGTCCCCGCAGCAAATAATTTCTTCAATATTGTTTTGCCGGCGCCAATCCAAGCACTTTTTCAAATTTACTGAATTGTCATGGATGTCGGAGATGACGGCTATTTTCATATTAATAATTCAAATTAATATTCAAATGCCTCAAATACGAATTATTTGAAGCATTTGAATAACATTCGTAGATTTGAATTATATTAATTCGTAATTAAAAACAAAACTTATCTAGTCAAAAAATAAAAAACTTCATACAATATTCCTCCCGCGAATAATAAAATTAAAAAATAAGCCAGCGCTTTTTTCGGCCTGCGCTTAAACAGAACAAGCTTGTTTTTCAGTTTGCTTAATTTTATGAATATCAAAATTAAAATTATGGCGCTTGTTCCGCCGGCTATCGCTCCGGCAAAGCTGATGACATCAATTAAATTTTTCATGCCTAAAGCATAAAGAATATACGGAACAAAAACAGCTATCGCCCAAGCGTAATATTTATTGACTTTAAAGTCCCACCACAATGTCTCTTTAATGGATTGCGCCACCAGTAAAAAAGAAGTTACCATGGTAAGCACCCCGAATATCAAAGAAAAGAATATTACGCCATTGTCTATAATCAGCCCAACGCCGGTAAGCGCGTCTTGCGTGGTCCGGCTTCCGGAAATTCCGACAACCACTAAAGTGAAAATTGATATTATTATCACGGGCAAAAAAGTTCCGATTTTAACAATGCTTTTTATGCTCTTTTTGTCTCTTCCAAGCAGCTTGGCGACAATGGGAAGCGACCCTCCTCCATCAAGCGCGAAAAGCATTGCCCCGTAAGGCAATAAAATATATTTCCAATCAATTAAAAAATAATTGGACGGCTCAATCGCCCCGTATCCTTTGACGGCGATTAAAGCCACAACCAAAATCAGCAGCCCAGTCATGAATAATTCTGTTTTGGCGATTATTTTTACGCCGAAAAATACTACTATAGCTTCAATAAAAAATAAAATGCTCGCGTATATAAATTCATTGCCGCCAAAATACGGCGATAGAAGCTGATTTAAAAAAATTCCGGTGATAATAATGTAGGCGAGCAATGCCCCGCAGTTGCCAACCAGCTTGGCTATGAAAACAACAATCTTGCCCCAGCGCCCCAAATAAATTTCCGCGTATCCGGGCATTCTGTGGTATCCTTCGGTAACCACGATTAAATTGGCGTAGATAAGATGCAGTAAATATTGAACCAGGCCTAAAACAGCGATTAAAATAATAAAGCTTAAAAGTCCGGCCCGTGAAACAAGAAAGGGAAGGCCAAACATGCCAACCCCTATAATATATCCGACCATTACCGCGGCCGCCAGATAATAATTTTTCGGTTTTTTTGTTCTTTTCATAAAAAATTTTATCTTCTACCGGCCTTCAGGCCGGGTTATAGCGGCTTCAGCCGCTAATTTCAACGAAGCTAAAGCTTCAAAAACCCGACTTAAAAGTCGGTAGAAAACGTTTCTCTGAACACCTAATTGACTAATCCCTAATCAACTATTTGACTAACTCCTTATCTTAATCTCATAATCAATCTGCTCAATTTTCCTTAAATTGCCTTTGGCCTGGTCGTATTTGGTGCGCAAATATCCGGCCATGTTAAATTCAACCAGCTCGGCCAAAATATCATTGATAACTCTTTTTATTTTTTCAACTTCTTTTATGTCGCCGGCCGCGGCCATGTTAATCGCGCGCCTGACCAACTCGCCGGTAAAATCGCATAAGCCGCCCAAACAGCTGTCAAAATTCAAATTAACCTCTTTAATCTTATCAACTTTTTTTCCTGCCAAAAACAAACTGAAGAATTTCGCTTCCGCGTATTCTTCAGCGCCCGCCTTGTACGCTCCTTCTTCCAAAATTCTCGCGCGGCCGAATTTTTTCTCCAATTTTTTTAAAATTTTCTCTATTTCCGACAAACTGTCTTTTGCTTTCTTGACATCGCCTCTATGCAAAGAAAAAATCGCCCTTTTTGAATCATAAAGCGCAATATTTGACAAGCTGATAATCTGCCTTCTTTCAGCCGCGTGCTTTTCAAAATCTTGTTTTAATTTTTTGGTGAAGTTTTTGTTAATCATAGTTTAGTTAATTAGGGCTTAGTTACTTAGTGATTAGGGGTTATATGCAATATGAAAGTTGACAGGTTGATTATAAGCATCAGCTAATTGCAGTAAATAATTTTCACGAGTTAGTAATTATTATTTACATTTTGTTTTAGCTAAAAGATTTGCTTTTTTAGAAATTTTTAAATTCATTTTTTAGAAGAAAATTTTAATTTACGAGTGTAAACTTTCATTCTGCCAATAACCATTAGGAAATTACATAACACCTAATCAAATGCTTATATAAATTTGCGGTTATTCGTGTTAGATATAGTCAAGAACATCAACTATTGAGCTATAAATTTACCAAATTAAAGAGTAACTTTTACACTAAAACTAATCAACTAATTACTAAGTAACTAATCAACTACTTCGCTACTCTAAACACTTCATCAACACTGGTAATGCCCTCCAGCGCTTTGATTAGGCCGTCCTGCGCCATAGTAACCATTCCGTTTTTTACCGCCACGGCGCGCATATCATATTCGCTTACGCTGCCTGACAAAATTATTTTTTCTATTTCACTGTTCATTATCATGATTTCATAGATGCCGATTCTGCCGCGATAGCCGATTCCTTGGCATTTTTGGCATCCTTTGCCTTGATAAAATTTCAAATCAAGCATTTTGTCTGCTATGGCTTTTTTTTCTTCCAACGGCAATTTACCCAAACTTTCTTTTATTCTGTCCATTATTTCCGGGCTGATTTTCACTTCTTGTTTGCAGTTATCGCAAATTTTTCTAACCAAGCGCTGGCCGATTATCGCGTTAAGCGAGGGCGCCAGCAAAAACGGCTTTGTGCCCATTGAAAGAAACCTGGGAACAGTGCCGGCCGCGTCATTCGTGTGCAATGTTGACAGCACTAAATGCCCTGTTAGCGCGGCCTGGATGGCGATTTCCGCTGTTTCCAAATCGCGAATTTCACCTACTAAAATAATATCCGGATCCTGGCGCACGATTGAGCGAAGGCCTTGGGCAAAAGTATATTTATCGCTTGTTTGCGACTGATTAACTCCTTCCATTTGATATTCAATCGGGTCTTCAATGGTTATTATTTTAGTTTCATGCTTATTCAACTTTTTTAAAACAGCGTAAAGCGTAGTGGTTTTACCTGATCCTGTCGGGCCGGTTGTAATAATCATTCCGTTTGGCCGCAGAATTTCCCGTTCTAACTGCTTAAATGACTGTCCGCGAATGCCCAATTCTTCAAAGGCGAACCCGACGGCGCTGGAACGCAGCAAGCGCATAACCACGCTCTCGCCATAAGATGTGGGAAGAAAAGACGCCCTAATGTCAATGCGCTCGCTTTTTAAATAAATTGACACTCTGCCATCCTGCGGCCTGTCGGAAATATTAATCTTAACGCCTGCCAGCATTTTCATGCGCGATATAAGCTTTTTCCACGCTTCCTTATCCAAAACAGCCGAATCATGCAATATGCCGTCCACTCTAAATCTTATCTTAATGGATTTTTCTTCTCCTTCTATATGAATATCCGAGGCGTTTGATTTGATTGCCGCGGCCAATATCATGGATACCATTTCAGTTAATTCCGCTTTGTTTATCTGCTCCTGCAAATCCTTAAAGCTGGAAAATCTTCCGCTGTATTTATCAAGCTCTTCTTCCGTTACTTTAACTCCTTTAACTTCTTCATATTTTTTAGAAATATTCTTGTAAAGCTTTAAAGCGAAATTTAAACTATTTTCAGAAATTAAATAAAGGGTTCCTTGGCAATGATATTTTTCTTTCAGCTTATCCAATAAATCTTTAACTTCGCTGTTTTCCGGATCGGTTGAACCAACGCGTATTTTTTGACCATCATAATAAAAACAAACAGCGGAAAGCTTAATCGCTTCCTGCTCATCTATAATTGATAAAGCGTCGGGGCTAACCGCGAAACCGGCTAAATCAACATAAGGAATGCCTTTGCCGGCCGCTTTTTGCCTGGTTAATCTTTCCATTTCTTTTTTATTTATTTCACCCTGCTTTTCAGAAAATTTCTGCTGAGCGCTTTCATCGTCTCCCGCATTGCCTCCTAAAGAAGAAATTAAATCTTCAATTGATTGTACTTTTTTATTGTCGGACATAGGCGCGCATAACTCATAACGCATAACGCATAACGCGTAACGGGCTGTTTCATTAAATTATTGAATAAATAAAAATTAATATTAAAATCCAAAATTAGTTTGACGAATGCTTGTAATTTTAATCATTGGGATTATTCTCCGCCCTGTCGCAGTCTCTCCGCAGAGGACTGCGACAAGAAAGAACATAAAGCCCTATTTCCGATAGAGTCCTCCGCGGAGAGACTCCAGCGAGGCAGAATTTGTTTAGTTGAATTTAAAGTAATACCACTATATTTGGAATTTGAGATTTATGAAAAAAAGACACACTTATGTCATTTAAGCACTAACCGTTATGCGTTACGCGTTATGCGTTATGCGTTACGCGTTATGCGCTATGCGTTACGCGTTATGCGTTATGCGTTATGCGTTATGCGTTACGCGTTATGCGTTACGCGTTACGCGTTATGCGTTATGCGTTACGCGTTATGCGCTATGCGTTACGCGTTATGCGATACGCGTTCCGCCATTCTCATAATCTTGCTGGTTCCGCCCTTTCCTGTAAGCGTGATGAACAAAGATGTCCATGATGATGTTTGAAAAGATGTTAAAATGGATCCTGTTAAAATAATGGCGAGCAAAATAAAGATAAACCCTAAAATTACTATTATCCCAAAACCAACGGCGGCGAAAAATTTATAAAAAATAAAAGCCATAAGAGCAAACGGTATGGCCAGCGTTAATATCGCCAAGCCCAGAGCCAAGCCGGCTAATAAGCTGATCGCGAACAAAACAAAAGCCATCTCTACGCTGATCAGCCAATTTTTAACAAACAATTCCCAGCCGTTTTTAATTGACTCTTTAAAGCCGCTTCCGCTGATAATAACATAAGCTATGGCATATTTTATAACAAAAGAAAAAATTACAGAGAGCGGAACTAAAACTAAAAAAGCAATAAAATAAACTAAGTTGGCTGTTGCCGCGGCAGCTTGATTAACAGTTAAAACAACCGGCAAGCTTACAAAGAAAAATGCTAAAAATATGGCCAGTTTTGATAACGCGTTTAAGCCGAATACGGGCCAAAAATTCTTTATCCCGCTTATCGCTCCGTCTTTAATGCCGAGCTTTGTTTTATTTCTTCCATTAAAGATGGCTGCTGAATTATTGACTATCGCCGCCTGCGATACGATTGCCGTAAAAACCAAAAAGCAGAATAAAGCAATAATTATTAAGCCAACCAGCAGAAGAATAATAAAATGCGCCGAATCATTCGCTATGAGGGCTCCGATGTTCGTTAAAGTATTTTTGCTGAATACTCCTGTCCGGATAATATTGCTCGCGCCTTGGAGAAAACTCTGATTCATATCACCGGTTAATCCGCGGAAAATTAATTCATATTCTCCTCCGCCGCCAAGCAAAGTCGCGAATAATCCGAAAAACCACAAATACTTATTGCGCCAAGTTATTTTTAAAGATTCTTTTAAAATTTTTCTGTAAAACATACTTTTGATTATTAAAAAAATTATTATATTAATATTATAACACAAGAATTAAAAAGTGATTAGGGCTTAGTTAATTAGGAATATTATTATTTTAAAAATAAGCGTCCTAATTAACTAAGCCCTAAGTAACTAATTAACTGACTTTCCTCCCCACTATCTTCTCAAACTCTTCCCTTTCCAATGTTTCTTTTTCCAAAAGGGCTTTGACGATTTTTTCCAAATCTTTTCTCTGCTCTTTGATTATTCCTTTTGCTTTATGAGACGCTTGATCTATAAAGGCGGATATTTCAGTGTCTATTTTCTCTGCTATTTTTTCGCTGTAATCCCTTTGTTCGTGTATCTCGCGCCCTAAAAATATCATCTCTTCTTTTTCTCCGAAAGTGCGCGGTCCAAGAGTTTCCGACATGCCATAATCGGTAATAAGCTTTCGCGCCAAACCGGTGGCGCGGCGCAAATCAGAAGTGGCTCCGGTAGTAATCTCGCCGAAAACTTCTTCTTCCGCCATATAACCGGCTAAAAGAACCGCTATTTCCTCAATGAACTCCTGCTTTGTATACATGTGTTTGTCCGCGATAGGCAATTTTATGGTATAGCCGCCTGCCTGCCCGCGGGCAATAATGGAAATTTTTTGCACCGGATCAGTATGCGGAGAATAATGCGCCACTAAAGCGTGGCCTGCCTCGTGATAAGCGGTTATTTTCTTTTCTCTTTCAGTTAAAATCCTGCTTCTTCTTTCAGGCCCGAGCATGACCCTTTCAATTGATTCAAAAAGCTCATCCATTTCAATAATTTTTTTATTTCTTCTGGCCGCCAATATCGCGGCTTCATTTAATAAATTAGCCAGATCAGCTCCGGTGAATCCCGGCGTTCTTTCCGCGATTCTTCTCAAACTAACTTCCTTGGCCAGCGGCTTTTTGCGGGAATGGACTTTAAGTATAGCATCCCTGTCAGCGATATCCGGCTCGTCCAATGTCACGCGGCGGTCAAATCTGCCCGGGCGAAGCAATGCTATATCCAAGACATCAGGCCTGTTAGTAGCGGCCATGACAATCACATTGGTGTTCGGCTCAAAGCCATCCATTTCAACTAAAATCTGATTTAATGTCTGCTCCCTTTCATCATGCGATCCTCCCAAGCCGGCTCCGCGCTTGCGGCCCACAGCGTCTATTTCATCAATAAAAATAATGCAAGGCGCGTTCTTTTTGGCTTTTTTAAATAAATCCCGGACGCGCGACGCTCCCACGCCGACAAACATCTCCACGAATTCCGATCCGGAAATGCTGAAAAAAGGAACGCCTGCCTCGCCTGCCGTGGCTCTTGCCAAAAGAGTCTTACCCGTGCCGGGACTGCCAAGAAGAAGAACTCCTCTGGGAATGCGGGCGCCAAGCTCAAGAAATTTCTTCGGCTGCTTTAAGAATTCCACCACTTCTTTCAGTTCTTCCTTGGCTTCTTTAACTCCGGCGACATCTTTAAAAGTTGTCTTTTCTTTGGTGTCTTTGCTGAACTCTTTGGCCTGGGACTGCCCGAACATCATGGCTCGGCTGTTCGCCCCCTGCACGCCGCGCATCATAAAATAAATAAAAAGGCCAATCAGCAAAAACGGCAGCAAAAACGGCAGTATGGAAGTGAGCCAAAAATCAAGCCCTGATTCATCCTTGACTTCAATTTTAATATTGGCTAATTTTTCTTTTTCTACTCCAAAATTATTCAACAGTTCAGATAATGTCTCTCCGATTTCCTTTTTTACCGTTTCGCTTTCGCCGCTTGTCAAGGACACTTTCAGCTCGTCTCCTTCTATGACAATGCTCTCCACTTCGCCGCTGTTGATTTGATTAATCAGCATCTCAATGCCGACTTTTTCCTCTTTTGGCGCGCCGCCTCCAAACGCGCTGAACAAAGCGGCGATTGCCAAAAATACAATAAAAAATATTAAAAAGTTTTTAACTAAGTTTTTCATAAAAATATAATGCGAATCTACAAATTATATGCGAATACCGCAAATTACGAATAATGCGAATAATATTATACAAAATTGTAGATTTGAGTGTTATTTGAGTGTTTAGATATTTTGATTATATAATATTATGATTTTTAAAGCAAATCAAAAACCCCGACTTTACAGCGGGGTTTTTGATATTTAAACTTTTTATTTGCTGTCTTTTTCAGCTGTTCCGCTTTTCTTGCCCGCATTTTTTTTGCTAACTTCTTTTTCGCCTTTATCTTCCTTTTCCTCTTTATCATCTTGCTTTTTAATTTTCTTGTCTTTATCTTTTTCTACTTCCTTTTCCTCTTTCTTGCCTTCTTGTTTTTGTGTTTTTGTGTTTTCGTGTTTTTGTGTTTTTGTGTTTTCAGTGTTTTCAGTGTCTTCGTGTTTTTGTGTTTTCGTGTTTTCGTGTTTTCGTGTTCTCGTGTTTTCAGTGTTTTCGTGTTTTTGTGTTTTCGTGTTTTCAGTGTTTTCCTGCCTATCTTCTGCCGCGGGCTGATATTTCAGCAAATCAGCAAGTTCTAACTCTCGCCAATCGCTTTCAGCCGCAAAGCCAGAAGAAACCAAGACAATAACACCTGCCATTGCCAGTAAAAACAAAAAAACTTTTTCATTACATCCTCCTTTTTTTAGCTTAAGGGTTTTATAAAATAAACTCCTTTATTATTTTTTTGTTTTGAAGAATGCTCTATCGCAAAAAATTCTTCCGTATCTGTCGTTACACATAGAATGCCTTTATTCGGCATTTTGTATATTTTTACGCAACCTGAGTAACGAACATTTTCAAACTGCAAAAAAATTTTTGCTTTTTTGTGGAGAATATCATTTTTTCCGACAACAAACTCCTTTTTGTTGATTATGATAGTATATTTTCCTTCGCCTGCCTTACACACTTTTATTTCTTCCATTTTTTCTCCTTTTTTTGTTTTTATTTGTTAGGGACATTTTATCCTTTCTAAATTCACTATTCCAATATAGAGTGCTTAGAAAGAAAGGGCAATAGCATTGAATTTATCTATTGCCCTATTAAATTTTTACTTACTTTTTGGTTTTTGGTTTAATGTGAAAAAATGGCTTTAAACTCTTTGTCAAAAAGCTCACCACCATCATTAATCCCCTTATTAATTCTCTCGACGGTAGGGACATCTTCCTCGCGACCGTAATCGGAGTAACTTGTTTCATCATCATGACACTCTTTATGAAACTCCGCGTCATCCCGTAGTTTTTCCTCATATTCTTCCATATTGAAAGAAATAAAAGGAAATTCACTGAAAGGGTGAACAGCTGAATACAATTCAGCCATCCCGCGATTATGCGAAAGTTCCGCAAAAAGGGTTAACAATAAATTTTTTGGGGGCTCTTCCCAATACCCCTCAGCTGGATCTACTCCTATATCCAGCGATAACTTGCTGGAAATAGCTTTGGATATATGAGCTCTAACCGAGCCCTCCATCTCTTCTACTTCCATCCAAGCCAGATCCTTTAATCTTACAGACGCATCCTCCGGAACCAACTCTGATAAATTTAAAGGGCAAACTCCGTCGAATCTATAACCCTCATCAACAAAATTTTCATTTTCGTCGACAGGAACTACGCTTCCGCCCAAATTTTCATGAAGATCAAAAATAAAATTTATTTTCTGACTAAAATGCAACCCCGCTCCAAGGGTTACATTTTGGATATGCTCATCGTTCGCCAACAAAACTTCTTTGATTTTTTCCATTTCCTATCTCCTCTTTTCCCGTGCCTTCTACCATTGGCTTCGGCTCACCTCGTTTAAATTAAAAACGGGCGCCAATACTCCGGGATTTTTTTGTATGTTAGGTTACCGACTAATGGTTAGCCAGTCAAAATATTGAACCCCAAATGCCTTAAAAAGACATTCAGCAGAACAATACTCTATTTCAGGATCATCCGTTACTATAAAATATAGAGCACCTTCGCATCCAGAAACAACAAAAATATTTTCGCAAACAGTACAACTTTCCCAAACAGGACTAGGATCACACTCGTCGCAATCCTCGGATGCTGCGTTACATCCTACACAACAGCAATCCTTTTTAATTTTTTCGTAAAAAACTTTTTTACCGTTATTGTCGAAGAAATATTTTTTCATTTTTTATCTCCTTTTTTATTTTATATTTTTTTATGTTTATTATATTACCCTCTAAAACTTCACAAAGCATTTTAGCGCAATAAAAACTTCGCTTAAAATTGCGCCTTTTTTTAAAAAAATATCCTTGTAAAGTTTTAGAGGGAAGCGAAACGCTTACTTTCACTTCATTATTTTAAATAACAATTTAAAAAAGAAGTCCGTTGACATTTTATTCCTGTAGCAAAATCAAATAGATGAAATATTTGATTTTAAAGAATAAATGTCAACGGATTGCAAAGGCACTCAAGTCAAGAGGCGGGCTATGTCATCCCGAGCTTATTTTTTTTCCGCTACTTGATATTTCATCTATCAAGTCGATCACAGCGATTAAAATAATAATTTTAATCGCATCAATAATCATAGCGGGACAGCTTCCTCTCTTTCGCACTGCAGGATTACTATTATAATATTTTTTTAATTATAATTATTCCAAGCTATACCTTCGTTCGCCTAGAACTTTCCTGCAAAGAGTCTGTGTGTAGGGAACAATTTTTCCCTCTAAAACATTTCCAGCCACAAGAATCAACACTGAAAATATTTTAGAGAGAAGCGAAATTCTTGTTTTCGCTTCTTTTGCGGACAATTTTGCCTGGTCTATTATTGTCCTTGCCTGTTTACCCTAATTTTTTAGAGTTCCATAATTATATGGATTTATCGTCGGACACAGCAGGCGCCGACTATGATAGCAGTTTTCCGTCCTATCCAAACGGCTAGACATAAAGCTCCAAAATCCTTTCCGCCTCATCTTCTCGGTTTTCTAAAAGCAACCGATTGATTACAGCTTCCGGGTTTTCTTTTGCTTCCTTATCTATAGATAGCTGCCTTTTAGGAGCGGGCTTAAATCCAGTTGCCCAAGAATAAACACCTAATTGGCTGTCTAACCGGATTATCTGCAGATAGCCTCACCTCCTTTATTTTTTATTTTATGAATATAATCCCTCGCTTCATTCCACGAAATTATTCATGAAATCAAGCGAGGGTAAATTGTCAAAGTGCGCGCTGAAAAATTTATTTAAAACTAATTTGACATGCAATTTATTTTTTAAAACCATTTTTTCGTTCAGCGATAAAAACAGTTAAATTCAAGCATGTATTTTTAGCTTTAATGTTCTTGCCCGCTTGCAAATGTGATTTTGTCGGGCAACTGAATTTTTTAATTCATTAATCCATATTAGCATACCTAAAAAATTCTGTCAAGCCCTTTTAACATTATTTATTATCCTAACTTAATTTTAAACTAAAATTAGCTATAAATAGATAATTAAATTATGTTAAAATATTCTAACTTTAAATATTAATTTAACAAATTATTTTGTTAAATATTTTTAAATTCTCAAAGATTGACTGTTAAAGATTGACTATAAAATTTAATATGCTACAATAAAATTATGGGATTTACTAAAAAACAACTTCAAGAAATAATAAGCTACTGGCGCGAGATGGCTGACCATGATTGGAAAACAGCCCAATCTCTTTGGCAGTCAAAAAGATATGATGCCTGCCTTTTTTATTGTCATTTAGCTTTAGAAAAGTTATTGAAAGGATTGGTTACTCAAGAAACAGAAAAGACCGCTCCGTATATTCATGATTTAGAAGAATTATCAAAAAGAGCGAATATTGATGTTGATTATGAATCATTGCAACAACTAGCCGCTTTTACTAATTTTAATATGAGGTGCCGCTATCCTCGCCACAAGCAAGCATTTTATAAATTGTGTACATGTAAATTTAGTGAACCATATTTTAATAAAACTAAACCATTAATGTTATGGCTGAAAAAATTTTATCAAACAAACAAATAAATATTGCTGTGAAAAAAATCGCCCAACAAGCTAAAGACGATAATATGCCGATCGCAAAAGCTTTTATGTTTGGCTCTTATGCTCAAAATAAAGCCAAGAAATATAGCGATCTTGACTTATGTTTTGTATCTCCAAGCTTTAAAGACACCTTTAAAGCAGAGGTATATTTGAGAACTAAATTTCATTCCAAGGATATCGGACTTAACGTTCCTGTTGATATAATCGCCTATAACCTTGAAGACTTTAAAGACATAACCATTCCTTTGGTTTATGAAATAAAAAAGTATGGCAGAGAAATTAAATTGAATTAATGTTATAAAATTTCAACTTTTTAAATAACAAAAAATAGCCCTATTTTTACGGCTATTTTTGGTTTATACTTTAATTCTGTTAATAACTCTTGACAAAAAAATTTGAGTATGCTAATATTGCTTTAATAGTTCTTTTAATTTACCGCTCAAGAGTGCTTACAATGGTGCAAGCGCTTATTACATACAGTTTTTAACATTTTACCGAGGAGGTTGAATAATGGATTAAACCCCATCCGAACGGTAAGCACCCAGCACCGGTTTTATAAACTGGAGCTGGGAGCCTATTAGGAAATGGCTTTCTCGATAAAAATAAAATTAAAAGGAGGGAAAAAATGGAATAGAAAAATTTAGTTTTAGAAAAATTAGAAAAAAATTTCACAGCCAGGAATATAAAAATGTGAAAAATTTAGATCAAAAATGATCTAAATTATGTAAAATAGTAAGACTAGAAGTATCTTGGCACTTCTAGTCTTTTCTTTTGTCTAAAAATTTAATGCCTATTAGCGCAAGATTAAATAAAGTTTTTAAAGTTTTTGTGATTTCTTTATCTTCAACAATTATTCCTGTTAATTTTCCTTTTAAAGAAGCTAATCTGATTTTATTGCCAAAAATAGCTATCTCCGCAGAGATAGGAAATTTTTTTTCATCTATTTTATAACGCCTTCCATCTATTGTGCTTTTTCTCTCTCCTTCTTTAGAATTGTATATAACTTCTGTTTTAATTCCTTTCTTTATTCTTCTTTTTGTGAATTGATCGCATTCTTCTGCTGTAAATACATCTTTAATTAAATCTAATGAATAAATCATTTTAGCAGATTCGTTTTGCCGAGTAGTATAAAATTCTTCTGTCATCGCGATTAAACCAGCTTTCCCTTCAAAATATCTTACAGTCGGTTTATCTTTATCGTTTGCCTTTAGCGCCCTCAGCTCTGGCAATATTTTATCTAAATATTCCTGCTTTCTTTGAATTGCCATTACCTGCTCCCTAAATAATAAATTTAATTTCTCCGGTGATTCAGCGTAAAAATATTGTTTTTTACCTTGAACAAAACTGCTCATCAACCCTTTTTTCATCAAAACCTCAATAATAACATAAGCGGTGGCCCTGTTTATTTCAGCTTTTTGCGCTATTTTCTGCACAACTGACTTGCCAATCTCTAAACTAGCCAAATAAACTTTAGCTTCTTTTTCCGCAAGCCCTAAATTTACTAATTCTCTGTAATCCATATCAATATATTAGCATAAATCAATTAAAAATAAAAATTAAAGCGCCTCGATAAACATCGAGGCGCTTTAATTTCTTTTTATTTTAACTTTTATTTTTTATCTTTCAATTTCTCTTTCTCGTCTTCCTTTTTTTCCTTCTTCTCGTCTTCTTTAACTTTCTTATCTTTCTTTTCCTCTTTACCATCTTTCTTTTTAATTTTCTTGTCTTTATCTTTTTCTACTTCCTTTTCCTCTTTCTTGCCTTCTTGTTTTTGTGTTTTCGTGTTTACAGTGTTTTCGTGTTTTCGTGTTTTTGTGTTTTCGTGTTTTTGTGTTTTCGTGTTTTCAGTGTTTTCAGTGTCTTCGTGTTTTTGTGTTTTCGTGTTTTCGTGTTTTCGTGTTTTCGTGTTTTCAGTGTTTTCGTGTTTTTGTGTTTTCGTGTTTTCAGTGTTTTCGTGTTTTTGTGTTTTCGTGTTTTCAGTGTTTTCGTGTTTTCGTGTTTTCGTGTTTTCAGTGTCTTCCTGCTTATCGCTCGGCACGGCCATGCCTAATCTATGGTCTTCCGGCTCTATGGAAACTATAACAAACTTTTTCTTGTCCCCCGGCTTGAAAACATCATAAATTTTCTGGCCCGGCGCCAAATTAAGCTGGCTGATGTGCGAAAGACCGTGAATTTCTTTGTCCAATCCAATAAACAGCCCAAAAGGATTAACCTTAAGAATTATGCCGTCAACTGTTTGGCCTTGCTTGTATTTTTTGGCGACTTTCTTCCATGGATCATCAATCAGTCTTTTGGCTGACAAAAATATCTTTGAACCGTCAATGGAAATAATTTCCGCTTTGATTTTATCGCCTACTTTAAATAAATTAGCCGGATTGTCAATTCTCTGCCATGCCAATTCAGAAATATGTATCAGCCCTTCTAAATTCTTGTCAAAATTAACAAAAACGCCGAAACTTGTCATCGCCGTAATTCTGCCTTCCACAACACTGCCGACTTTGTGCTTGGAGATTACATCCTTTTGTTTTTCCTGCCAAGCTTTTCTTTCGCTTACAATCAACTTTTCTTCTTTTTCTTCCATAGTTATAATCTTCACTTCTGTTTCTTTTCCAATAAACGATCTAAGCTTTTCTAAAATTTTTCCTTTATCTCCTCCGCTGATTCTTGGGTAATTCTCGGGAGACAGCTGGGAAACAGGCAAAAATCCGGCAATCTGGGCATAGCTTACCATTAATCCGCCCTTATTGGCGTCATCAATTTTGACTTTAATATTCGTTTTATTCTCATAAGCGTCAATCAAACTGCTCCAGGCCTTTTGCTGGCCGGCATGCCTGAATGACAATTCCAATTCGCCGTTTTCATTTTCTTCCTCCATGACAGTGGCCTCAATTTTATCTCCGGGCTTTAAATTGGCGTACTCGTCCGATTCGTTATAAAGCTCCTGTCCGCGCACAACTCCGATTATCACCCCGTTAACATCAAGCCGAACTTCAGCTTTTGAAGCTGATAAAACCTCTCCGATAATTATATCGCCGATTTGCGGAATGGCGGTATTGTCGCTTTTTAACAATTTGGCAAACTCTTCCGAACTATCTATTTTTGCCTTATTGTTTTCTTGTTCTTTTTCCATATAAATTTATGCTGATTTAAATTGGTTAGCCAGTTAATTAAACACAGGGTCTTGATTTTTAACTTCTACCGAGCTTTAGCTCGGGTTCTGGATGCTTTAGCATCCAGTATAATTGAGGCTAAAGCCTCAAAACCCGACTTAAAAGTCGGTAGAAATCCCTAAAACCGCCAACCCATGCATAACCAATAAAAAAAGCTCTTATAACCTTCCCTTGGGAAAGCTCTTCGCCCGCCTTAATGCAAAGAAATGTATTATAGGCGATTATTTATTTTTATTATTAAACCCTACCACAATCTAAAAAATATTACAAGAACATGGCAATAACAAATTACCAGCTGTCTATTTATTAGTTGTCTATCTGTCTATTTGATATATCTCCTCCACATATCATACAATTCCCTTGTGGCGATTAAATCCCAACTGTTGTATTCGGCAATTTCCTTGTACTTGCCTTCTTTGAACAACCGCCCGACATCATCTCCTGTTATTCCTTCTGTCTTGGGCGATTTTATGTTAAAAGCATTGCAATAAAGATGCAGACTTCCTTTGCGCCGGACCGCGCCGTAAAAAGAAAGCTGGTCCAGCAGATCTATGTGCTTGGCGTTAAAAGCTTGTCCTGACAAATACCGCTTGGACATCAAATCCTTGCTTGGCCTGATTTTACGCGCCGCCGACCTTATTGTCAAAAATGGAACATCAAAACAGCGGCCGTTAAAGCTTACGAATTCATTATACTTTTTCGCGCCTTGCCAAAAACTATCCAGCATCTCTTGCTCGGTTTTCTGCTTGAAAACAAAATTATCTTTTTCAAAATCAGCTATGCTTTCGCCCGGCGCGTTAAAATAAACAGCGCCCTTGTTCATCTCCGTGTCCAAAACTCCCAAAGCGACAATTTCGCCGGTCAAAGGAGAAAAGCCCAAGCCCTCTTTCAAGTCTTTAAGCATCGCGTTATATGATTTTTCATTATCTCCTGCCTCGCGCTTTATCCAGCGCGTCAAATTATGCCGGGTAACTTCATCCAAAGAATCAAAATCACTGCCGATTGTTTCTATGTCAAAAATTAAACTCATAAAGGTTACTGTAATTAGAAATTTGAAATTTGAAATTTGGAAATTATCTTGCGTTATGCGGTATGTGTTACGCGTTATGCGTTACGCGTTATGCGTTACGCGAATTATCCTCCGCATCCGCCGCCGGAACTTGCGCCAGTCGCGCTAAAGCCAAAGCCGGCTGACGGAGTGGCAGTAGATAAAGAGTCAGCGCATTCTGCCGGCGCTTCATTAAACCCTGAGCAAATTACGTTTAATAAGCTGGCTGGATCCCTGTTGGATTGAATCTTTTGACCATTAATAACCAGTCCCGGGGATCCTGAAATTCCATATTTATTCGTATCTGTTTTATTCACATCAAATGTTGGATAAGCAGGATCTCCATTTCTATCTTTGTTCCAAGTGCTCTTGTCGTTAAATTTTTCAGTTACCTTGTACTGCTGATCAGTATCCAAGACGCATGCTTGCAGTTTTGTATTATTAATTCCTGCTTCTGTCAGGCATGGCTCATGCTTTCCGTCTTTTAGAAAACAGCTTAAATACGCGATAAGCTTTTCCGGTTCTTCTTGCTGAACGCAATACTGCCTTAACTGCTCATTAAGCTCTACTTCGCCGTGCATAGCGTAGTCGCAAAATTTTAATTGAAAATCAATCTTATCACCCAATGCTTCCACAACCGGCAAAATACCTTTTTCAATCTGTGTGCCGTACGGGCAATGGCTCATGACAAAAACTTCTACCACCGGCTTGTCGTTTTTAGCGGATACACTGGCCGCGGGCGGCTGGCTATTCGCGGCGCTATCGGCATCGGCCTGCTTAGCCGGCTCTTCCGATTTTTTAATTTCCATTGCCTGGGGAAAAAATTTGGTTCCGTCCAAAGAAGCGTAAGAT
>JAZDKT010000013.1:0-2272 GCA_043802685.1 Candidatus Falkowiibacteriota bacterium
TACTAATTTTGCGGGCAATTTGGTTTTTTTTGTTTTTGATGTTTTCTTTGGCATATTTTTAAAATTAGAAATTATTTTAAATTATCTATCCATATTATACCCTAAACCATATCAAAAAGCAAAAAGGCCGATTTACTTTCGCAAATCGGCCGTTGTTATTGTTTGTTTTGAGTTACGCGGCCTTATTCGCCACGACATAATCCATGCACTCTTGATATTTATTTTGATCAATTTTTCCTGATTCAAGATAATAATTAAAAAGCTGGCTGATCGTAAAAACTGAATACACAGGATATCCTGCTTGCTCAATCTTTTCTTTGCCTCCTTGCTCGCGATCAATAAGCACTATCAGGCCAACAACCTGCTGTCCAACAAGTTCAAGGGCTTGAATTGCTTCAAACTTTGTATCAGCTTCAGTAACTAAATCATCAATTAATAATACTTTTTCGCCAGTACGATAAGTAAAATTAAGCGCGGGCACTATTCTGCGCTCATTCCCTGTTTCTTTTTTGTCTAATGGTATTACCCGAAAACCGCGCGGTTTTGGAACAATTCTTACAATCGCGTCCACGATCGGCTCGCCAGCGCGAGGAATGCCCACTATGGACTGAAAAACAGAAAACTTATCAAGCGCTATATTCCATAAACATTGCGCGATAAGATTAAAATCCTCTGCTTCAAGCGGACCTTTTTTAGGATGATCTTTTCCTCTTAGTTCCATATAAAATGGGGATAATGGGGCATCCGGATTTTTCTCATGAAGCTTAAGTTTAAATGCCCCGAATTTTAACGCTCCCCTTTCAAAAATCATATCAGCGGTTTTGATTAACATTTTGTTCATCAGCAACACCTCCTCCTTAAATTTCAGCCCCGATCTAAAAAGATTGGGGCTGATTGAAAAATTAATCTGTCTGTCTATTCCCCTATTTCCATAAATGCTCGTTCAATTTCAGCCTTTGTTCGTTGCCGGCTTTCTTCAGCCGATATTCCTTTGTCGGGATTGCCCTTTTTCATCTGTGAACCCATTACTACATAATCCGCGCCATCTTTTAATGCTTGAAAAACTCCGGCAACTCTCACTTGCTGGCCCTTTGCCATCCATTCATCACGGATACCCGGCGAAATTTTTTCAAATCTTTTTCCGAATATTGGCAATTCGTTCCGCATTAAATAAGGCAGCTCTTTTGGCGAGCACACTACCATGTCAAAAGCAAATTGAGGATCGCCGTCATTGCGGACTCTTTCGTATTTTCTTTGGGCAATTCTCATGTCGTGCAGAATCTTTTCCTCCGGGAAAAGGCCGTATTGCTCAAGGCAGTCCTGTTCTGAATTGTCCGTTAAAAAACTAACCAAAGCGATTTTTACATCAGGCAGTACCCGACGAATCTCCAGATAGCCCTTGCCGGATAGGTTAGATCTCACAGTAAGTATTTTCTGCTTAACTACTCTCTGCTGAAAAGAAGCAAAAAAGTGAGTTGCTATGTTTTTTAATGTTCCGCTGGTATCAGCCAGTTTCAAATCAAGAAATATCCCAATATCTAAATATAAGGTATATTTTTCCATAATTTTCCAGAATTCCACAATCCATCCTGGTCCGCTAAACGGCGGCAAAAACATGGCATCATTAAATTTCACGAAAGATAAAAGTTCTAAAATTTCAATATTTTGCAAATCATTTTCTAATTCCCGCAACAAAGTGTTCGCGTCTTGAAATCCATCATACGGTAAAATAACCGGGTTTTTTCTCATTTTTTTCTCCTTTCCTCTTTTTTGCATTAACATTAAAAATTCTAACCGCTAATCCTGAACAGCGCGGCAGCGCTTGCAAATACTTTCTTTTTTTCCTTTTTTCTTGAAACCATTTCTTGTTCTCAAACAATTAGTGGATCCTGGTTTTTTGTTGCAATCTTTCGGCTGGCCTTTGTGCCTTGTTTTCATAGCTACCTCCTCGTATTTTTTTCGTTTATAATTATTCTTATTTCAAAGGGCAAAATTAATAAAAAAGCCCAAAAATTCACCTTGATTAAGGCCTCCTTGAGCTTTATGAAATATTATAACAAATTATCCATTATGTCAAAGAAAAGGAAAAGAAAAAAGGGCAGAGTTAATTAAATCTCTGCCCCGTTAAATCAAAATTGGAAATGATTAAAAGTTTATTTTAACCAATGCAGTGCCGTAAGCGCCGCCTGTTTCCACATCACCGTCATCAAATATGGAGATGTCTTGGCCGTCTCTGTATCCCGCGCTAAGGTCAAGATTAATCATCTTATAC
>JAZDKT010000014.1:0-5151 GCA_043802685.1 Candidatus Falkowiibacteriota bacterium
ATATGAGGCACAGAAGCAAAAAAGTAACATTAGACAGAAAAAAAAAGCCAAGGGAAATGATGCTGAGGAATTTAGCGTCCAGTGTTTTAATATATGAAAAAATAAAAACCACTGAAGCAAAAGCCAAGGCAGTAAAGCCGATTGTTGAGAAATTAATAACCGTTTCCGGGAAAGGCGATTTAACGGCCAGACGGCGGCTTATTAAATCGTTGCCCCAAAAAATGGCCGTAAAAAAAGCAATGGAAGTTTTGGGCGAGCGCTACAAGGATAGAAAAGGCGGGTATGCCAGAATAATTAAGTTAGGGAAAAGACAGGGTGACGGAGCTGATATTGTTCAGCTGGAGTTGGTTTAATTTTATTATCGCGGAGTTTATCCCGATAAACATCGGGGCTATTTATTAGTTTATTGATTTATTAATTATTAATGCTGCAGTTAATATAAATTTTATTACAATAAATAAATAAATTAATAAACAAATTAATTTAATATGATTGAAAGAAAATTGCATAAAATTGACGCGTCCGGCAAAGCGCCGGGAAGATTGGCAACGCAAATTGCCATTATTTTGCGCGGCAAAAACAAGCCGGAGTTTGAGCCTCACATTGAAGCCGGAGACATTGTTGAAGTAAGCAATGCTGATAAATTAAAGTTTACCGGGAAAAAAATAGAGCAAAAAAAATACCACAGATATAGCGGATACCCGGGAGGATTAAAAGAAACAAAAATGAGCGATTTAGCCAAAAGCAACCCGGGCGAAATATTGCGCCGGGCTGTCAGGGAAATGCTGCCAGCCAACAAGTTAAGGCAAGTTATAATGAAAAGATTGATAATTAGAAAATAGAAATTAGAAACTAGAAATTGCCTGCCCGCCAATCCTTGGCAGGCGGGGAAATTTGGAAATAAAATAAAATATTTTAAAATAATCCTCAAATTACAAATTTCAAATTACAAATTTCAGTTATTTTTATGACAGAAGACAATAAAACAATTAAAAAAGAAAAAAACAGCGAAGACTTTAAGTTTAAAGGAAAATTTATCGGCGCTGTCGGCAAAAGAAAAACTTCAACTGCTATAATTCGGCTGTATAAAAACGGAAAAGGGATTATCGTGTTTAACGGAAAATCAATAAATGATTATTTTGACGCGAATATTTTAAGAACAATTGTTTTGCAGCCGTTAAAATTGACAGGGCATCTAAAGGATTTTGATTTTTCCATTTTGGTTAAAGGAGGAGGATTAAAGGGGCAGGCAGACGCGTCTTTGCATGGAATAGCCCGCGTTTTGGAAAAAGTTGACGAGAAATTAAGGCCCGTTTTAAAAGCCAAGGGCTGGCTTACCAGAGACGCGCGCAAAAAAGAAAGAAAAAAACCGGGTCTGAAAAAAGCCCGCAGAGCTCCGCAATGGTCAAAACGTTAAAATCATTTTATACAAGAATAAAAAATCCTGTTTTTGCGACAGGATTTTTTTATTTTATCTTTCTGTCTGTTTTGTGGTATAATAATGTAAGTTAATTTTAATATTTTTGTTACGCGTTATGCGTTACGCGTTATGCGATTTATGCCTGATAAAATAACCAATATAGCAAAAAATACTTCTTATTTCACTTTCGCGCTTATCTTGCAGAAAGTGATTTCTTTTACTTACTTTATTTTAATCGCCAGAAATTTATTGCCTGAAGATTTGGGCAAGTATTATTTCGCGATTTCTTTCACGACCATTTTCGCCATATTTATTGACTTGGGGCTTGCCAATGTTTTGATCAGGGAAATCGCCAAATGCAAAGAAAAAGCAAGCGATTTTTTAAGCAGCGCTTTGGCCATAAAGATTCCTTTGGCGATTTTGTCTTTATTCGCCTTGGTTGTTTTGATAAATTTAATGGGCTATCCGGAGTTAACGCGCCAACTGGTTTATCTCTCGTCTATTTGCATGATATTGGATTCATTTACGCTTATTTTTTTCGCTTGCTCCCGCGGGTTTCATGATTTATTCTTTGAAAGCATCGCGGCCGTGGCTTTTCAGGTCATAGTCATGGCGCTTGGCCTTACGGCGCTTTATTTTAATCTTGATTTGCGCTTTTTAATGCTCGCGCTCGCGGTAGCCAGTTTGTCTAATTTTATTTATTCCGCTTGCTTGATTAAATACAAATGGAAGATAAAAATAAAACGAGAAATTAATTTAAAATTAATTAATTTAATTATAAAAATTACTGTTCCTTTCGGCCTGTTCGCGATTTTCCAAAGGCTGTATATGTATCTTGACTCTGTTTTGCTTTCAGTTTTAGCGGGGGATAAATATGTCGGCCTTTACCAAATAGCTTTTAAGATAATTTTTGCTTTGCAGTTTTTGCCAATGGCTTTTACGGCCTCGCTTTATCCCGCGTTTGCTTCTTATTGGGCTAATAATAAAGGGCAATTAGTCGTAACCTTTGAAAGGGCCATGAATTATTTGATTATTATTTCCTTTCCCATAAGCGTAGGCATTATCGCGCTGGCTGATAAAATAATATTATTATTCAAGCCGGAATACGGTGAAGCAGAGCTTTCTCTGCGAATAATCATGGTTTCTCTTGTTTTTATTTTTCTTAATTTCCCAATCGGTTCGTTGCTTAACGCCTGCGATAAGCAGAAAATAAATACAGCCAACATGGCCGCGGCCCTATGCTTGAGCATTGCCTTGAATTGTATTTTGATACCTATGTATAAAAATGTAGGCGCGAGCATTACCGTGGTGGCGTCTAATTTTTTTATGTTTGTTTTGGGTATGTTTTGGGTTTCAACAATAATCAAGTATAACAAATTGAAGATAGCCCTAACGCTTTTAAAAGTAATTATTTCAGCTTCAGCCATGGCTTTCCTGGCGCTGCTGCTAAAGAATTATTTAAATATATTTTTAGTTATTGTCACATCCGGCTTAGCTTATTTCATTATTTTGTTTGTTTTTAAGGGATTTAGAAAAGAAGATGTCATCAGCATGTACCGCGCGTTTGTTAAGAAATCAGTTTAAATTTATATTTGAAAAATTTGACTCACCCCGTAGGACTACGGGTCGTTACGAAACTAATTGTGCGACAAGTCTATTGATTAGTGCTATAATATTATTATGGATATTTCTAATTATTTTAAACAAGCCATTGAACAAAATGCCTCGGATCTTCATTTGGCTGCCGGCAGCATTCCGGCTTTGCGCATAAGCGGGGATCTGATTAAATTAAAGGAAGAAATAATCAAGCAAAGCGATTTGAAGAGCGCGATTTATGCCTTGATAGATAAAAAAACCCAAGAGAGATTTGAGCGCAAGCGGGAAATGGATTTTTCCAAAGAGTTTTTTGGCGCCCGCTTCAGGATAAATCTTCATTTTCAAGAAAGCAAAATCGGCCTGTCCGCCAGGCTAATACCGAATTTCATACCAACTCCCGAGAGTGTTGGGTTTAATGAAGTTATTTACAAATTAACCCATTTGCGGGACGGTTTTATTTTAGTCACCGGACCGTCAGGATGCGGCAAATCAACAACCTTGGCCGCTATGATAGATATTATAAACAGAGAAAGGCGCGATCACATCATAACGATTGAAGATCCTATTGAATTTGCTTTTGAGGAAAAGCAGAGCATTATTGAACAGCGCGAACTCGGCTTTGACACCAGGAGTTTTGCTTCCGCTTTGAAATATGCCTTGCGCCAAGATCCTAATGTTATCATGGTCGGCGAAATGCGCGACAAAGAAACCATAACCGCGGCTTTAACTGCCGCTGAAACAGGGCATTTGGTTTTATCAACGCTGCATACCATAACAGCGCCGGACACAATAGAAAGAATCGTTGATGTCTTTCCGTCTCATCAGCAAAAGCAGGTTTTTAATCAATTAGCCTCGGTTTTACGGGCTGTCATAACCCAGCAGCTGCTGCCGAGAGTCGGCGGCGGATTGGTTGCCGCGCGGGAAATTATGATTAATAATCGGGCAATTGCCAATTTGATAAGGCAGAATCAAGTCGGACAGATTTATTCCGTAATTCAGACAAGCTCACGCGAAGGAATGATTGATATGAACAAGGCGATAGATAATTTAGTTAAGCAGGGCCTTGTAAGTGAAACAACCGCCAAAAACCGCAAAAGAGATCTGGCTACCATGGCGGCGTATTATTAAAGAATAATGCGAATCTACAAATTATATGCAAATACCGCAAATTGCAAATAACGCGAATTGATAACTAAACAATTATTTGCATAATTCGCAATTTGCGGTATTTGCATAAATTTGCGGATTCGCATTATATTAACTATGACTATTGAAAAATGGGAAAATATAATAAATAATATAAAAGATAACTTTGAGGTTGAAGAGCATGGCTCAAGGCATGAAGACGGCATGGGAGGAATTGATATTGAATTTATTGTTTTTACAGGGCCTTTAGGCAGAATGAAACTGGAGCTTGTTACCAAGCCGGTGGTTTTAGACAAAAAAACCACTTATTCTCGCCGCATTGGATCTGAAACGCAAGTTGATTATGTTTACAGCGAAACCGAGAAGAGCAATAAATTTGTTGCCTATAAATGGGAGGAACAGCAAGAGGCATGGGCAGAGATTAACGCCAGCGCTTTTGCTTGATTTAATATTTTTTAAATGCATGAAAATGAAAAAAACAATTTTAATTATTGGAGGAATCCTTCTTGTAATAGTTGCGGCGTTAGCTTTTGTTTTATTAAACAAATCAGAACCGTTAAGTAGCTCATTAAGCAAATGCGGTGATGGAGTTTGTCAGGAAAAAGAAAGAGCAAATCCAAAATTATGCAGAGAAGATTGTGAACCCTTAAATCCTGAAAGAGAAGCCTGCGGATTAGACAATAATGGTTATTGTATTGATTCCAGAAAAGAATGTAGAAAAGATTATGAAGGTATTGGACCTGATAAATGCGCAAAAGGAAGGTCTGCTGAATGCTGTATGCCTGTTAAAAAAGGATGTAAAAACGAAAATGAATTCTGCGGAGGAATTGCCGGAATAGAATGCTGTTCGGGTTTGACTTGCGAGTATGACGGAGATTATCCTGACGCTGGAGGTGTTTGCGCGAAAGAATCAGTTTTTGATTTTGATGATTCTCCTTTTGGTTTTCATCCTGGAAGTGCCAATAATTATGCCTATATTCAAGACATGG
>JAZDKT010000015.1:0-2365 GCA_043802685.1 Candidatus Falkowiibacteriota bacterium
GGAAGTTATTTCCATATTGCCGTTCATGATTACGGTTATTCCGCCTTTTTCCACCGTAACGGTTTCTTGCGCCAAGGCGTTTTGCATTGTTTTCGCTTGTGAGCGCAGGTCTTTTAGATGCTTAAGTTTGTTGAACATAGTTTCTCGCATAACGCGTAACGCATAACGCGTAACGGGTTATTTTATTAAAATAAATAGGTATAATCAATCAAAGTTTAATTATTAAGCTACTTAAATGTTTACATAGGGGCTGGTGATTTTTTGATAATTTTATATTTCTGCCTCACTTTACCCCGTTAGATAGAGATTATTTATCATTACAATGCTATTAAGTGCTGTTTATCTAACGGGGTGAAGTGAGAATTAATTAGCGAATATTAGCATCTTTATTTTTTAACTCTGACTCCCCGCAATATTGACGGGGTAAAAAAGTCAGGCAGAATATACAAAAAATCACCAGCCACTGCATAAAGTCGTTATGAGTTACGCGTTATGCGTTACGCGCGATTAAAATTCAGGCGGCGGTTCGTCCAGGCCGCTTTTTTCCATATTTTTAAAGCTTACTGTTTCCTCGTTAAAATATAAATTTACTTTTCCGGTCGGGCCGTTTCTGTGTTTGGCGACATAAAGTTCGGCTGAGTTTTTTTCGCTTGCCGGCAATTCGTCAATATTGTATCCGCGGTCAGCCGCTTTTCTGTAAATAAACATTACAACATCAGCGTCCTGCTCAATTGAGCCGGATTCGCGCAAATGGGACAGTTTTGGTATGGCGGGCTTTGACTGCTCAACAGCTCTGGAAAGCTGGGAAAGCGCGAGTACCGGAATATTTAATTCGCGGGCGATTCCTTTCAAGGCGCGCGTAATTTCCGACACTTCCTGCACGCGGTTGTCGCCGTATTTGCCGCGGCCTTCCATCAGCTGCAAGTAGTCTATTACAAGCAGTCCAAGCCCTTTTTCTATCTGCAGGCGCCTGGCCTTGGTTCGCATTTCCATAATATTGGAAGTTGCCGAGTCGTCAATATAAATCGGAGCTTCAGACAATACGCCCATGGCTTGGCCTATGCGCGAAAAGTCATCATCATCTTCTTTGTCGGATAGTTTGCCGGTGCGCATGCGCCATAAACTTACATTTGCTTGGGAGCAAAGCATGCGGTCCACTAGTTGCTCTTTGCTCATTTCCAGAGAGAAAAGGCCTACGGGAACTTTTGTTTTTACGGCAGTTTGCCTGGCTATGTCAAGCGCCAAAGAAGTTTTGCCAACACTGGGACGAGCCGCCAAAATAACTAAATCTGATTTTTGCAATCCCGCCAGCAGTTTGTCCAGGTCGGTAAAGCCGGTTGGCAATCCGCGCATTTTTCCGCTTTGCTTGTGCAGTTCGTCAATGCGGTCAAAAGCTTCCGCCAGCAGAGTGTCAATCGGAAGAAAAATTTGCTTGAGATATTTTTGCGAAACATTGAATAATTTCTGCTCCGCTTCATCCAATATTTTTTCAATATCCTCATCTTCTTTATATCCCAATTCCGTGATTTCCGAGGAAGCTGTCAGTAGCCTTCTTAGCGTGGCTTTTCTTTGTATTAAATTAGCGTAATGGACCACATGGGAAGCTGTTGCCGTCAGATTCGCCAGCTGGGCAAGGTATGTCCTGCCGCCGATGCTTTCAAGCTGGTTTTTTTCCCCCAGCTTATTGGTCAAGCTTACGATATCTATCGGTTCATGGCGCGCGTAAAGGATTTGCATCGCGGCAAAAATAATTCCGTTAGCGTCTTTATAAAAATCATCCTCTTTAATAATGTCCGCGATTTTAATAATAGCGTTTTTGTCAATCAAAAGGCAGCCCAGAAGAGAGTTTTCCGCTTCAATGCTTTGCGGAGGCAGTTTTAGATTTTCGTTTTGGTTATTTGCCATATTCTTATCCTACATTGACGGGCAATTTTTATCAAGCCCCATTTAGGCACAATTTTTACACAGTTTTTAGCTTAATAGTCCGAAAAAACAATTTTTCTTGCATTTTTTTTATTTTTCTGTTAATATTTTTATAATATCCGTTGAACGGATTTTTGTTTTGCGCCTATAGCTCAGTCGGTAGAGCAGCTGCCTTTTAAGCAGACGGTCGCAGGTTCAAATCCTGCTGGGCGCACAATAAGCCGAGGTAGCTCAGTTGGTAGAGCAGTAGTTTTGTAAACTATTGGTCGGGGGTTCGAGTCCTCTCCTCGGCTCATTTCAAAAAAAGAGCAGTAGTTTTGTAAACTATTGGTCGCCCCGCATGTCCGTTAGGTCTGTCCGGCGCCGAGGAGCTTCGAGTCCTCTCCTCGGCTCATTTTTTTAAAAGAGCAGTAGTTTTGTAAACTATTGGTCGCTCCGCATG
>JAZDKT010000016.1:0-6013 GCA_043802685.1 Candidatus Falkowiibacteriota bacterium
ACTATGTTCAACAAACTTAAGCATCTAAAAGACCTGCGCTCACAAGCGAAAACAATGCAAAACGCCTTGGCGCAAGAAACCGTTACGGTGGAAAAAGGCGGAATAACCGTAATCATGAACGGCAATATGGAAATAACTTCCATAAACATAAACGAAGACTTGGCCAAAGACAGCATGGAAGGAATGCTAACTGAATCCGTTAATGAAGCAATTAAAAAAACTCAGCGGCTGATGGCGCGAAAAATGCAGGAAATGGGCAATATTCCAGGATTTTAATCAGATAGCAAATAACAAAAATTCTTTAGTTTTTTAAGTTAAAGTGATTTATTATTTAGTTAACGAATTAAAGAGTTAACGAATTATTTGCATAATGAAAATAGGCAGTTAATTTTATTAAATCAACTCGTTAACTCGCTAACCCGTTAACTAAATAATAAAAAATTTGTTATACGATATGAAATACCCGTTTTCAATCCAAAACCTTATCAGCCATTTTTCCCAACTCCCGACTGTCGGCCCTAAAACAGCCGAACGGTATGTTTTTTATTTATTAAAGCAAGATCCGGAAACACTGCAAAAATTCGCGCTGGCGCTGTCCGAGCTTAAAGAAAAAACAACAATATGCCAAAACTGCTTGGCAATCGCCGAATTTAATCCATGCCAAATCTGCGCTGATCACAAAAGAAATAAATCAACAATCTGCGTGGTGGCCGGCAGCCGCGATATGATGGCGATTGAATCAACCAAAAAATACAACGGACTCTATCATATACTTGGCGGCGTTATCAATGCCATAGAAGGAATAAAAGAAGATAAATTAAACATAAAACAGCTGGTTGAAAAAATTAAAAAAAATCAAATAAAAGAAATAATTCTGGCGCTTAATCCTGACATGGAAGGCGAAACAACCGCCATGTACTTAACGAAATTAATCAAACCGCATAATATTAAGACAACCCGCTTAGCCAAAGGCCTGCCAATGGGCGCCAATTTGGAATACGCCGATGAAATAACGCTGGCTAACGCGTTAAAATACAGAAACGAACTTTAATTTTAAAAACAAATAAAATGAAGGCGTCCCGATGGACATCGGGGCGCCTTCATTTTATTTACAAAAAATCTCTAAAATTAACTAATTCCCGTAATTTCAACTTGAGTGAACGGCTGCCTGTGGCCAAGATTTCTTTTGTATCTGGTTTTATTTTTATACTTTACAACCATCACTTTCTTGTCCCTTCCCTGCTCCACGACTTTGCCTTCAACTTTTTCGCCCAGCGACGGCTTGCCGATATTAACTTCTTTGCCGTCTGAGGAAGCCGTAAGCAAAGTGTCAAACTTAACTTTATCGCCTGACTGCGCAGGCAGACCGTCTTTGGCGCTTAATTTTTCAATTTTTATGCTCTGGCCTTTTTTAACTTTATATTGTTTTCCGCCGGTTTTTATTACCGCTATTGTAGTCATAATTTTAGTTTTTAACTTTTTCAAGTATGTTAATTCGCTCCTCAAAACGATCATGCGCCGCTATATTGGAAATATGCTCAATCTCATGATCTTTAAAGCTTTTAGCAACTCCATCAAGCGTAGTAAGTATTTGTTTTACATCGCTTTTAATTTCTTCAACATCTTTTTTAAGCGCATCATGATCCTCTCTGGTAGCTAATTTATCAAATTGTTCTGGTGTAATCGTCATATAGTTTTACATTTTTCAAGTATGTTAATTCGCTCCTCAAAGCGATTATGAGCAACTTGGTTGGATAATCCCTCAATCTCAGAGGTTTCAAATCTTTTCGCGATTCCATCAACCGCTGTAAGAACTTTATTTATTTTTTTATCCAAATCATCTTTAGTAACAAGATTTTCAAGATCTTGCTTAGTCGCCAATAGACTAAATTGTTCTGGTGTAAGTGTCATAAAATTTAATTGTAAATTTAATAATGCGGATAATTAAGCCACAATTCTATTTTAAATTACTTTTCTTTTTCTGTCAAGATAAGTGAAGAACCCTGCCATAAAAAGCATAATAATGATTAATCCGGCTAAAACAAAAACTTTGCCTTTGCTTTGCAAAAACAGCGCGCTTATGCCGAATATAAAAGAAAAGCCGTAATAAATAACAACGGTCTGCCTCTGGGATAAGCCAATATCCAAAAATCTAAAATGCAAATGTTTTTTGTCTGAAAATTTAAAAGGATTTTTTCCGGCGATAATTCTTCTGATTATTGTCCATACAACATCCATTATCGGTATTCCCATAATCAAAAGGGCGATAGCGATTTTTCCTCCGGAAATTATAGCCAGCACCCCCAAAATATAGCCAAGCAGCAATGAACCGCCTTCGCCCAAGAATATCTTGGCCGGATGCCAATTGAATATCAAAAAGCCAAAACAAGCGCCGGATAAAACCAGCGCGGCCAATCCAATGTCCGGCTGATAATATTTGGTTGTCATGGTAAATAAAAAAATAACAAAGCCGCCGATTCCCGCCACTCCTGAAACAAGCCCGTCAACGCCGTCCAGCAGTTTAGTGGTATACATCATGCCCATCAGCCACAGAACAGTAAAAGTATCGGCTACAACCACAAAATAACGCGTAGCTCCCCCCCATGCCATAATCGGAATCTGCAATTGCCCAAGAGAAATCAAACCGCCCAAAGGATTGGTTATTTTATCAATCCCCACTCCTCCGGCAATAACTGAAAAAATCGCGAGCAGAGGAAAAATGATTTGAATCTTAGGGCTTAAATTATATTTATCGTCCAAAAAACCGCCGATCATCAAAAAGCAAGCGCCGGCAAAAAATCCCAGCCAATGATGGCTTTCCAAATCCCCTGCCAACAGCTTGGCGCGCGCGAAATACAAAACAATAAAAAACGCCAAGAAAATAGCCGATCCTCCAAACAGCGGCGTATTAGTCTTATGTATTTTCCGCTCAATCCCCGGCTTGTCAATGATGTTGAATTTTATAGCAAAAAACTTCACCCAATAAGTGAAGATTAACGATAAAAAAAATGCAACGATAAAAATTAATATGTAGTAATAAGGCATAAGCAAAAAGTAATAAAAAAAATCTTCTTACTTCTTACTTCTTACTTCTTACTTCTTACTTCTTGTTTCACAATTCCCTACCCTTCTCCACCCGCACATCAGCGTTTGAATCAATAACCACGACATCGCGCCTTTTTAATTCTCCGGCTAAAATTTTATTGGCGATTATGTCTTCAATTTTCTCCTGCAAGAGCCGGCGCAATGGCCGGGCGCCGAATTTCGGATCAAAACCCTGTTCAGCCAACTTAGCAACTCCCTCATTTTCAAAACGCAAACCCATGCCTTTTTCTTCAAGCAGGCGGCCAATCTGATTAAGCATCAGCTTGGTTATATCAACCACATTTTGCATGCTTAACGGCTTGAAAACAATCACTCCGTCAAAACGATTAATCAATTCCGGCCTGATATATTTATTCAAATGCTCGTTGATCAATGCTTGCTTGATGGATTCAATTCCGGCTCCGGCAATAATCTGCTCCTGAATATAAACAGCGCCCGCGTTTGAAGTGGCTATAATAATGCTGTTGGTAAAATCTATGGTCCTGCCCTGTCCGTCCGTCAAGCGGCCGTCATCCATAACCTGCAGGAACAGATTCAAAATATCAGGATTGGCTTTTTCAATTTCATCCAACAGCACTAGCGAGAAAGGCGCTTGGCGCACCGCTTCCGTTAAATAGCCCTTCACCCCGGAAGAAGTTCCAATCATTTTCTTGACGCTGTCCGGATGCTGGTATTCGCTCATGTCAATGCGGACCATATAATCTTCATTGCCAAAATACACTTTGGCAACGGTTTTGGCCAGCTCTGTTTTTCCCACGCCGGTAGGGCCTAAAAATAAAAAGTTGGCGATCGGCCTCTTTCCCTCCCGCAATTCCGCTCTGGCGCGCCTTAAGCTGGCTGACACCATTTTAACCGCTTCCTCCTGATTGATCATGCATTCGTGTATCTTGTCTTCCAAATTCAAAAGCTCCAACCCTTCGCTCTCTGTCACTTTTGTGACTGGAATGCGCGTAATCTCGCTTACCACCCCTGCAACATCTTCACTGCCGATGAGCGCTTGCTCGCCTTTTTCCTTGGCGATTTTTATGGCGGCTGATTCCAAAATATCAATCGCCTTGTCAGGCAGATACTTGTCATGGATATATCGGCCGGCCAATTCAACCGACTCGGCGATGGAATTGTAAGAAAAATAGACTTTATATTTCTGCTCAAACGCGCCAACTTTGCTTTCTATTATTTGAATCGCCTGATCCCCGCTCGGCTCATCAATTGTTATTTTGGCAAGCGCGTCCCCCAGCGGCGTTCCCTCAATATATTTGGTATAATTTTGGCTGGTGGCTGAAGCCAGACAATAAAACCCGCTTCTTTCCAGCGCGCCGGCTAAAACTTCCGACAAATCCAAGCTCTGTTCCGCGCCTGCCGTTATGCCGATTATATTTTCTATATTGTCAATGTATAGCACAATATTGCCGGCGCGAACCACCTCGTCAATAATAACCAAAAGCCGCTGCTCTGCCTGCGACGGATCAGCTCCGCTGACCAAACGGGATATATCCAGCTCTATTAATCTTTTGTCTTTCAATATTTTCGGCACTTTTTCCTCCACCATCAGCCGGGCTATGCCGCCGATAATGGTATTCTTGCCGACTCCGGCCGGCCCCACCAGCATAACCCCTGATTGATTGCTTTCAAGCGCTTGAAAAATTTCCTCTATTTCCTTGTCCCTGCTTACGCAAAGCGGCAGACGGCCCCATTTGGCCGCTATTGTTTTATCATAAGCGAAATGATTTAACGCCGGCGTGGCTACTGCCGTATATGCCTTATCCATGGTAGAAGCCGGCTTGTAGCGGGCGGTTTTTTTATAAATTTTGTAATTTTCCACCAATTTATCGTTTATTCTGAACCAAGCAATAACATTATTTATTTTATTTTTATCAATTTCCAGCTCATATAAAATTTCATTCAAAACCAGATTATGCTCCATGGCCGGCAAAAGAAAATTAATCGGCTTTACTTTATGCTGTTCCGCCTCCAAAGCGCCTATATACGCCTCAATGAAAACTTTTTTCACGTCATTGGAGACAATTGTTCCGCCTTTCCATTTGTTATTAACCAAAAGAGATCCTGTCGTGGGATTTGACAATTCAAGCAGCTGATTTTTTACCTTGCTTATCAATTTTACTCCGTCAATATTAAGCCGGGAAAAAACAGCGGATACTTCGTGGTCTCGGAGCGAAGCAAAAAATAAATGCATTATTCTAACTTGGCTGTGCCGTGAATTATTGGCCAAAATAAAGGCCTGCTCAATTATTTGCAAGGCATTGCTGCTAAAGCCGCTGGAAACATCAATTTTTAATTTGCTTTTTATTTTTTTCAATTCTTCCCAATTGTCAGGCAAATCAACTTTATCATGCTTATTTTCTTTTTTAAAAGAATAAACTGTCTGCTTAAAAACATCATCTTCGCTGATCCGATAAATAATAAACATATCAATAATTACGCTTAGCCAAAAAATCAAGATTAACGGATTCTTTTCCCGCCAAAAATCAAAAAATATTCCGCCGCCTTGAGAAGCATCTGCCTGCCAAATCCAAAAACCCAAGCTTACAAATCCGGCCAAACAGCCAAGCAAGACAATAAGATTAAAAAATAAATCAAAACTCCTTTTCAGCCGGCTTAATTTAATAATGGTTTTGCTCAATCTAAACCCGTAATAAAAAAATCGGCCGCGATAAAAAGCGCCTATTCCTGCTCCTGAACAGTTACTGCAGCCCAAACCATGTCTGCCCTTTCCTGTTCCCTCGCAGACCGGACAAGTTATGAATTTAATATTTGATTGTTCTGTTTGATTGTCCATAAAAAAATAATTCAAATCTACAAATTATTATTCAAATGCTTCAAATGCGATTGGATATAATTCAAATCTACAAATTATTATTCAAATGCTTCAAATGCGATTGGATATAAT
>JAZDKT010000017.1:0-17957 GCA_043802685.1 Candidatus Falkowiibacteriota bacterium
ACCCCAAGAAAAAGGGTCTTGAAAAGCGAAGTTTTGAAGCCCAGCCGGATAGCGGGATAATTCTCCGTTTCCTCTGCAATTCTGCAATAAAGAGAATGAAGATAAAAGCGGAATAAAATATTTTTTAAATAAAAACTATTAATTTTTTATCGCATGAAGAATAAAAAAAGGGTTTGAAATTAATCAAACCCGTTTTTATTAGATGAACTGACCGCCGGCAGAACTAAGACCATTTTTAACAATAGTTAAAAATTGGACAATAATTTCTGCAAGCAGATCAGCTATTTGCGGAAGAGCCATGCGAAGAACCAGAATAATGAGGAGGAACGACAAGGCTCCGCTTATTGCTTTAAACATATTTTTATGTTTTTTAAACAAGAAGGGTGCCCGGTCGACCAGCTCCGGACTTCGCGCCTCAAGATTGCTTGAGACCCCTTCCGTTTTTGCCGGCCTTGTTTTTTATATTTTTGGCAAAATCGGCAAATAACGGGAGGTATGAATTTTTTTCCGCTTTTTAAAGGACATATTATAATAGCATATATATTTATTATAGTCAAGGTCTGTTGAGTTTTGGCTATTTAATCCCATAAACGATTCCCCGATTTGGTGCAAATCGGGGAATTGTTGCATATAAGCAAACAACGGATGGCAAGAGAATATATTTAATTAAAAGCAGGGCGAGAAGCTGTTTCTTTGGTTTATTTTGGCTTGTTATTTTTCTGATCGCAAGTTATTATAAAATTATATATCAACAGGTTCAAGAAAAAATTTTTAAATTGGCTGATATTGACTAATGTTTAATGAAATGTTAAGATAAAATTGATAAAATATATTAATGAATCAATACTTAAAACAATTTATTGAAGAAAAGTTTAATAAATCAGGAAAGGCCTTGGATTTAGGAGCCGGAGAATTTTATAATGTTGCTTGTTTAAAACATTTTGGCTGGAAATGCGACGGCGTTGATAAAAATCAAGGCATAAATTTAGAAAAAAAATATATTGCAAAAAATTCACCATATGATTTAGTTTTTTCTAATTTTGTTTTTCATCAAATAAAAAACAAAAGTATTTTTTTTAATACGATTATTGATAATTTAAAATATAATGGCTGGGTATTTTTACAAACTTTTGACACAACAGACAAAATTTGTAAAAGAGGAATTGATAAAAAAGAACTTAGAGAATTTTTTAGACAACAAGGATTAAAAAATATTTCAACAAAAATTTTTAGCCATTACGACAATGATTTAGGTCATAAACATTGGCATAAAATTTTACAAATAACAGCACAAAAATAATAGCTCTTTGCAAAATAATAATTTTGTTTTACGTAAATTATTATATATTCCAAATGAAAGGAGGTGGAAAGCATGAAGCGTAGATGCAGCGACGACCACGATGCGCGCATTGAGCCGATTTCCGATCAGGATTTCAAAGCGCAATATCCCCAAGAAAAACCAGTCATTCAGGCCGACATTGGAAAAAACAGCTGCGGTATTTGCAGTTAGCCAATGCCTTATTTCAGCAATCAAATGAGGGAGCAAGCAGAAATTCTTGCTCCCATTTTTTTAAAGGAGAAAAAAATGAAATGCGCAACCGCACCAGAGCAAAGATTAGAAATTGAAACCGCTAAAGCAATTTACCAAATTCAATTTGGGCAAATTCAAATGGAGATTACCGGCCGCTGCAACATGAGTTGTCAGCATTGCCGAGCCGCCGCCGAAGTTCCTCGTGATATGCCGCTAGAACAAATTATTAAAATTGTTCAGTTTGCCAGAAGATACAGTCCCGGCTATAAAGAAGTAATAGTTTCTGGGGGAGAGCCGGTTCTTCATCGGCAATTTTTTACAGTAATGAAAGAAATTAAAAAGAACGGAGGCGAATCAATCACCCTAACGACTAATGGATCTCTTTTTACCGACAAACACCTGGATTTATTAGAGGAGTTGGCATTTAAAAAATGCACTTTGTCAGTTAGTCTGGATAGCCTAAAATTCGAAGAACATGACGCTTTTCGCAGATTCCCGGGCGCGTACAAAAAAGCATTGGCCGCGATTAAATTGATAACAAAAAAATGCATTCCCAATGTTATTGGTTCCGCTCGAATGACTCTTAAGCCGGAGCAGATAGGAGAAATGGAAAAAATGGCTAAATTCGTATTTGATTTAGGCTGCGACAGAGTAAGTTTTTCCGGAATCCATCCGTCAGGGGAGGCCAGAAAACATCCTGAGCTCTGGATGAACAAAAAAGAAAAGCGGCAATTCGTAGAAAACATAATAAATCTTAGAGAAAAATTTCCTAGAGAATTCAAGATTGAAACGAATGATCCATTATTCTGCTTAGTTCGGAATAAAGCTGATATCGGCAGCGGTAACCAAATTTTTTTTGACGGATGCGGAGCAGGGGCTATTACTTTTAATGTAAGCGCCAATGGAGATATGACGCCTTGCGCCCTGCTTGATATTTCGATGATGAATGTTTTTTCTTTGTCAATTGATCAAATTGCCGTAGCTTATCAGCAGAATGCTTTTGTGCAAAATATGTTAGACATGAATTTGACCGGAAAATGCGGCGACTGTGAAAAAAAATATCAATGCGGAGGATGCAGAGCCAGAGCATATGCCAGAAATGGAGATTATTTAGCAGAAGATCCTGATTGTTGGTTGTAAGGAGGGGCATTATGGATAAAAAAATAGTTGATATGCATGTTCATTCATATTGTTCCGACGGCTCTGATAGTCCTGCTGAAATTGTAAAAAAAGCCAAAGAAAAAGGATTGGCAGCCATCAGTTTAACTGATCATGATACTTGCCAAGGATTATCAGAGTTCATGGAAGCCGCTGAAAAATTAGGCATTGAAGCTATCCCAGGAATTGAAATAAGTTCTGAACACAAAGGCTGTTATATTCATATTTTAGGATATGGAATTGATTTCACGCAAACAGCAATCCTTAAAAAATTATTGCAGCCGCAGTGGGAAGTAAATTACAGGAAAGCTATTTTATCAATAGAAAGAGTCGGTCTGGATAAATTATTCGGCGTAAAAGCTGAAAATTTAATATCAGAAATAAAAAAGACTACTGACAACAATGAACATCTTGTGTTTCCGGTTCATATAAAAAATTATATAGCACAATACCCCGAGATTTTTCAAGCTCTAAAGAGTAAGCGCAAGAAATGGAAGAGGCAAGACAATGGGGCCGAACTAAAATTTATATCCCCTGTCGGTGCTATTAAATTAATTAATCAACTAAATGGAATTGCTGTTTTAGCTCATCCGGGCAATATCTTAAATCAAGGTGGCCAATCTTCAGCCAAGAATCAAGAAATTTTGCTAACTATCATTAATACGCTAAAAAAAGAAAACTTGTTTGGGATTGAAGCCAGACATCCCGGCTTGACTGAAACACAAAAATTATTATTTCAAAGATTGGCTCAGGCAAAAAACTTAGCCGCTACCGGAGGTTCGGACTATCACGGCAAATACCGCCCAAATATTTTTCTTGGGATGGAGGGGGGTTCTTATAATGATTTTTTAAATTTAAAACAAATTTTTTTTTGAGGCGAATTGCATTTATGTGATTCGCCTTTTTATTATTAATATCTTAATTTAAAACTAATTGAATATTTTTGTTTATATTGTAAAATCAATAAATACACAGAACGCTTAATGCTTTTGAATATATTATATGTTACAATCACTAGTCATATAAGCACATCCCGGCCAAGCTAAAAATAATTCCCCGATTTGGCGCAAATCGGGGAATTATTGCATTTAAGCAAACAACGGATAGCAATAGAATATATTTAAAAAAAGCAGAGCATAAAGCATTGCTTTTTTGTTTTATTAGTTATTGTTTTTAGGGCTGTTGCCGAATGCTCTTTTGTGTTAAAATTCAAATATGAAAAATGCGTTATTTATTATAATTTTATTTTTGTTTTTGCCCATAATAGCTTTTGCACAAGATGAGGCAATAAAAAACGATTCTTTTTTCAAGGCGAAAGTCATAGATATAATTGAACAAAGAATCAATATACTGCCTGACGGCTCGGAAGCGATTCAGCAGAATCTTTTGCTGAAAGGATTGGAAGGAGAATATAAAAACAAAGAAATTAACTTTAACGGAATAGGAAATTTTGATGTAATCGGCAAAAGCATATATAAAATTGGCGACAAGGTTATGGTGGTTGAAAGTTTTGGCGCGGAAGGCGGTTCGGAATATTATATTACCGATTACGTGAGGACTCAAAGCTTGGGCTGGCTGATCGCGGTTTTTGTTGTTTCGCTGTTTATAGTCGGCCGCTGGAAAGGCCTAAGGTCAATCTTGGCTTTGGCGTTAACATTTTTTGTTATCATTAAATATATTATTCCCCAGATATTATCAGGCGCGAATCCGGTTTTTGTTACTGTCGCGGGATCTTTCGTGATTTTATTGATAATTATTTATATTACCGAAGGATTCCGCCCGCTGGCGCATATTTCCGCGATTAGCATATTTTTCAGCTTGATGATCACGATTTTTATTTCCTGGGTGTTTGTCTTCGGCTCCAAATTAACCGGAGTATCCAGCGAAGAGGTTTCTTTTTTGATCAATATCGGGGATCAGGCGATAAATTTCAGAGGGTTGCTTTTGGCCGGAATTATTATCGGCGCGCTGGGGGTTTTGGACGATGTCGTGATTTCACAAACAGCCGCCGTGGAGCAGATCGCGAAAGCCAACCATTCCCTTGGCAGATACGAAGTATTTAAAAGATCTTATGAGATAGGAATTTCGCATATTGCTTCAATGGCGAATACTTTATTCTTGGCATACGCGGGCGCGTCATTGCCTTTGCTTGTTTTGTTCATATCCGGCCAGAGCGCGTTTACCGGCTGGGGACAGATTATAAACAATGAAGCGATAGCCACTGAAATTATCAGGACATTGTCAGGCAGCATCGGCTTGATCTTGTCTGTGCCCATAACCACTTTTGTCGCTGTTTTGTGGTATAAAAAGTAAAATAACCTTGTTTTATTAACCAAAATATTATATAATAAAGATATAATTTAATAATTAACTTTTAAAAAACATGAAGATTCAATTTTTAAGCCTTTTTTTGGCAGCGGCATTGTTGTTGCCTTTTGCGACTGTTGCCGCGCAAAAAGCTCCAGTCGATGAAGGCGCGGCAGGAGATTCTAACGGCCAGCAAGGTGTTGACAAAGATCAAGCTGTCCAAGCAGAAGTCCAAGCGCAAACTCAAAATCAAGGAGAGGAAACAATGATACAAAACAGAGAAGCCGTACAAACAGAGAGCCAGAATCAAGACGGAGACGATGAGATGATTACAGGCATGCAGGAGGACGCGAGCAAGGGCAAAAAAGCAGGCCAGGAATCCGGAGCAGGCAGAGACGATTCCGCTCAGCAGGGAAACGGTCAAGCCATTGGCGTTAGCTCAGGAGCGCAAGTTAAGAACATGGGAGAAAACAGGCGCAGTCAAGTCGCTAACGCGGTTCAGGCAATGCTTCAAGTCGCTGAAAGAAGCGGCGGAGTAGGCGAACAAATCAGGGTTATCGCCCAAAATCAAAATAAAAATCAGCAGGAAATGGAAGCCGGACTGGAAAAAGTCCAAACAAGAAACAAGGCAATGAAATTTTTATTTGGCCCGAACTACAAGCAAGTGCGCGCGGTTGAAAGTAAAATGGAAGCTTATAGCAGAGAGATTGAAAAACTAAAAGCAGCCACTGAACAATTAGTCGGCTTGGCCGACCAGGAAGTGATCGCGGAGCAAATAGCTGTGATGGAGCAGGCAAGAGAAGAATTGAAAGATGAATTAAGTGGCCAGCAAAAAGGGTTCAGTTTATTCGGCTGGCTTGCCAAAATGCTTGTGAAATAGATTTAATTTTAACGTTTTAATAAAAAAAGCCGGCGCGCAAGCGCCGGCTTTTGTATTTTTATTTGTGCCAGTATTTAGTTTTCATGTTATAATGGATTCAGTTGCTTGGTTAATCGGTTGAACAGTTTGAATGAGACTGTTCCAATAATCGAGCAACTAATTAGGGGCTGGTTATTTTTTATATATTCTGCCTGACTTTAGTCAGAGTTAAAAAATGAAAATGTTGATATTCGCTAATTAATTCTCACTAAAGTGAGGCAGAAATATAAAATTATCAAAAAATTACCAGCCCCTAATTAACTAAGCAACTAATTAACTAAACACATGTCTTCAAAGATTTTATCCGCCGCCGTGGTTGGCTTGGACGCGGAAATTGTAGAAGTGGAAGCTGATACCGGCGGAGGAGAGCTGGGCATAATAGCTATAGTCGGATTGCCTGACCTAGCTGTTTCAGAATCAAAAGAAAGGGTTAGAAGCGCCATAAAAAATTCCAATTTATTTTTGCCCAGAGTCAAAGTGACGATCAATCTGGCGCCGGCTGACTTGAAAAAATACGGCCCCAGTTATGATCTGCCGATTGCCGTTAGCTTGATGCTGGCGGCCGGCTCTTTTAGCTTATTGGGAAATCCGGAGGAAATGCTGTTTATCGGAGAACTTGCCTTGAGCGGCGATTTGCGTTCTGTTAATGGAACTTTGCCTATCGCGGTTAAGGCGCGCGAGCAAGGCATCAAAACCATTTATGTGCCGGAAGGCAACGCGCCGGAAGCTAAGCTGGTTAAAGACATTGAAGTGATTCCCGTGAAAAATTTAAAACAGCTGGTGAGGCATTTGAACGGCAAAGAAATAATCGCGCCGGCTCCTTATGCTGATTTTAATTTTTCTAATACTAAAATTCTTTCGGACATGTCGCATATCCGCGGGCAGGAGCATGTTAAGCGCGCCATGGAGATTTCGGCCGCCGGAGCCCATAATATGCTTATGTCCGGCCCTCCCGGGTCGGGCAAGACGCTGATTGCCCGCACCATGCCGTCTATTCTGCCTGACTTAACGCTGGAAGAAGCATTGGAAACAACAAAAATTTACAGCGTAGCGGGCGAATTGCCGCGCGATACGGCTTTAATGACAAGCCGTCCGTTCAGGTCGCCTCACCACACCGCGTCAGGCGCCGCCTTGGTGGGAGGAGGAGCGTGGCCGCGGCCGGGTGAGATTTCCTTGGCTCATCGCGGGGTTTTATTTTTGGACGAATTCGGCGAGTTTCCGCGGCAAATTTTGGAAAACTTGCGCCAGCCGCTGGAAGACGGAATAATAAATGTTAGCCGCGCCGCCGGAAATCTTACGTTTCCGGCCAAGTTTATTTTAGTCGCGGCCATGAATCCATGCCCTTGCGGCTATTTGGGGGACAATGAAAAAATTTGCACTTGTTCGCCGCACCAGACAGCCAATTACAAAAAGAAAATATCAGGGCCGATATTGGACAGGATAGATCTTCACGTGGAAGTGCCGCGCGTTAAATTTGAAAAGCTTTCTTCCGAAGCTGGAGGGGAAAATTCAGCAGCCATAAAATCCAGAATACAAAAAGCCAGAGCTGTCCAGAAAGAAAGGTTTAAGGGCACGGCGCTTATCGCCAATTCAGAAATGTCTTCCGAGGCGGTAAAGCGATTTTGCCAAGTGGACGGCGATTCAATGATGCTTTTGCGCAACGCGGTAAACCAGATGCATTTGTCAGCCAGATCTTATTTCCGCGTTCTTAAATTGGCGCGTACCATCGCTGATTTGGCCGGAGAGGAAAAAATATCAACTCCTCATATCGCGGAGTCTCTTCAATACAGGGCGAGGACGGAGTAGTGTTTTATTTTTTGCGTAAGTTTGTTATAATATAATTAATTATACAATGAACAAAAAGCTAATATTCAATAATCAACATTAATCAACATTCATTTAATAATCAATATTAAAATAATCAATCAATAATAATTGAATATTAACTTATTGAATGTTGAATGAATATTGGTTGTTGAATGTTGAATATTAAAAATTATGTTAAATAAATTAAAATCAATTCTACTTCTATTAATAATAATTTTTTTGCCCGGGTTCGGGCTAAAGTGCGAATCAAAAGAAGTGAAAGACGCCATGAAGCCGATAACTTTAACTTATTGGCGGGTTTGGGACGGCCCGGACGCTTTTGAAAATATTATCGCGGAATATAAAAAAATTCATCCCAATATAAATATTGAATACAAAAAATTGCGCTACGGCGAATATGAAAAAGAGCTTTTAGACGCTTGGTCGGAAGACAGGGGTCCGGATATGTTTTCTATACATAACACTTGGGTAAAAAAATATCAAAATAAAATTGAGCCGATGCCGGCTCAAATAACCATGGCTTATCCTATTGTAAAAGGCAATTTAAAAAAAGAAGTAATCCCTGAAATAAGAACCGTAAAAAGCCCGAGCTTAAAAGAAATAAAAGACAATTTTGTTGATGTGGTTTACGATGACGCGGTTATTAAAGTTGTAGATGATTCAACCAAGGAAACAAGAGAGAAGGTATTCGGCCTGCCTTTATCCGTTGACACTTTGGCCATGTATTACAATAAAGATCTCTTCAATAATGCCGGCATAACCGAACCGGCGGAATATTGGAATAGGGAATTCCAGCAAAGCGTTAAAAAATTAACCAGGCAAAATACCAAGGGCCAGATTATCCAGTCGGGCGCGGCTCTGGGAGGAAGCAACAACATAGAAAGATTCAGCGATGTTTTGTCAGCTTTAATGATGCAAAACGGCTCTGTCATGATGAGCGACGCGGGCTATGTAATGTTCCATCAAATCCCGCCGGCGTTCTCCGGCCAGACTTATAATCCCGGCCTTGAAGCCCTGCGTTTTTATTGCGATTTTGCCAATCCGGCCAAAGAAGTTTATAGCTGGAACGACGGACTGGATAATTCAATAGAAATGTTTACGCAAGGAAGATTAGCCGTAATGTTCGGTTATGCCTACCATTTGCCGCAAATTCGCGCTCAGGCTCCCAAGTTGAATTTTTCCGTGGCTAAACTGCCGCAGATAGAAGGCAATGAGCAAAAAGTAAACTTTGCCAATTATTGGGTTGAAACGGTTTCTAAAAAAAGCAAATATTCCGGCGAAGCATGGGATTTTATCCAGTTTATCACCAAGGCGGAGCAAGCCAAAAGCTATTTGGAAAAAACCCAAAAGCCGACTGCCTTGCGATCTTTGGTGGATGACCAAATTAATGATGATAACATAGGTGTTTTCGCCCAGCAGATTTTAACCGCCGAGAGCTGGTACAGAGGAGCTGATTCAAACGCGGCAGAATTAATAATAGGCGAAATGATTGACAGCGTTGCGGGCGGGCAGGACACGATTGAAAATATTATCAGCATGGGAGCCAGGCAGGTGCAGCAAACTATTCAGAAGTAAGAAGTGAGAAGTAAGAATTAAGAAGTAATAAATATTCAATATTCAATACTCAACATTCATTCAACACCCAATATTTAAATAATCAATGAATTGCGCGTTGATTATTGAATATTGAATGGATGTTGGATATTGAGAGTTGAGTGTTAAATTAATGCTTAATAGCCATTAGTTATATGAATTTTAACAAAAAATACTTAAAATTATTATATTGCATTTGTGTTTTTGTGTTTTTGTGTTTCGGTGTTTTATCAGCGAATTTTTGTTTGGCGGAGGGGTCTCTTATGGATAGCTTATCTGATGATTGCCAAAAAGACGGAACTTGTGAATTAAATGATTTTGTCCGCGTGTTTTCTTTTTATTACACAAGAGTTCTTGGCTTTGTCGGATCAATCGCATTGTTAATGTTTATTTACGGCGGAATTATGTTTTTAATTTCTTCCGGCAATAGCGAGAAAGTGACGCAAGCCAAGCAGATAATTATCGGAGCGGTGATCGGCTTGGTCATAGTTTTCGCAAGTTATACTATAATTCAATTTGTTTTTGACGCGTTGGGAATCCCAAATACAAGCACAGGGCAATGGGCAACCATCGGCGGTTGGTTTAAAAATTAATAGAAACAATATAGCCGTTTTTTAATATCCGCGTTCGCACCGCCGCGGGCGTTGCGACCGCTTTCGGCGCGAACGCGCTGGCAGGAGAATTTTTTTAACCATATAACCATACTACAATATAGCCGTATAAAATAAATATGCTAAAATTCAAATCCAGCAAAATATTATTAGACGGCGAAACAGTGGCGGAACAGCTGCGGGGAGCCAGGCAAGCGAAGAAGATAAAACTGGAAGACGCGGCTAAAAAACTGAATATAAGCTATAAATACCTTAGGGCGCTGGAGCAAGGAGAATATGACAAATTGCCGGCCGGAGTCTATGGGAAAAATTTTTTGCGTGAATACGCTTTTTTTTTGGGTTTTAGCCAACAGGAATATGACGAGTTGGCTCAAGATTTCGCGGCAGAAAAAAGCATTGGGCATTCTCCTGAAAGAAAAGAGCTGTTTTCAAAGCAAAGAGTTAAGAGGCGCTATTTTTTTGAAACTCCGAAATTTTTAAAAAGCTTAGTGATAGTTTTTATTATTTTTGTTTGTTTTGTTTATTTGGGCTTCAAATTAAATAAAGCCATTTCCCAGCCGCTGCTGATTGTTTATAGCCCAATGGAAAATTTTATAACAGAAAAACATTTCGTGGAAGTTTCCGGCAAAACCGAATCTGAATCAAGGATTACAATCAACGGCGAGCAGGTTTTAAGCAATACAACCGGCGAATTTTCCAAGACGGTAAATTTGAAAAACGGCATTAACACTATTGTTATAATTTCCCAAAAAAAATACGGGCGCGATAAAATAATAACAAGGCAGATTATGGTAAAAGGAGAATAAGTTAGGACGGGTTTAAAAACCCATCCTAACAAAAGGGTGAAATTTTAACGCAAATCATCAGCCCTCTTTTATTTTTTTTAAACAGAAAACTTTACAAAAAAAATTTTTTATGATAATATAATTATTGTAAAAAATTCTACTGTCAGGATTGGTTATATAAGCAAGATATCAAAGTTAAATTAGCCCAATGTACTTAAATAACAAATTTTTTTCAACAAAATTAATAAAGGAACAAAAAAGCATTAAATTTGAGCTATAAATTTTGTGTTGCTTTTTAATTTTATTGTTAATAATATAGTACTTTGTGGTTTAAATTAATAGTAAATTTTTAACTTGAGTCCGCCTCTTGCCAGTAGAATATTAAAAAATATGGAATATATTATTTATGTAATTCTAGCTGTAGGCGGTTTTTTTATTGGTTATTGGATAAGGCAAAAAAGAGCATCTATACAAATTGACAGCGCTGAAGCTAAAGCGCAAAAGATGCTTGCAGAAACCAAAACCAAGCAAAAGGAAATTCTGCTGCAAGCGCAGGATAAGGCATTAAAAATCATTGAAGACGCCAAGGAAGAAGAAGGAAAAAGGCGCGTAGAAACAAACAATCTGCAAGCCAGATTGGAGAAGAGGGAAACAGCTTTTTCACAGAAGTTATTGGAATTGCAGGACAGGCAGCAGAAGCTTTACGACAAGGTAAGCAAAGTTGAAGAAGTAAAAGAAAAAATTCAGCAAATCAAGCAGGAGCAATTGGACAAGCTGGAAAAAGTGGCGAACATGACTAAGGACGAAGCCAAGGAAACATTAATGAAAAATGTTGAATCGGAAATTAAAGATGATTTGATGCTCAGGATTAATAAACTGGAAAAAGAATCCAACGAAACCCTTGAAGAAAAATCACGCGACTTAATGGCCGGGGCAATGCAGCGGCTTGCTTCAACTTTTGCCGCGGAAATGACGACAACCACGGTTGATTTGCCAAGCGATGAAATGAAAGGCAGGATCATCGGCCGCGAAGGCAGAAACATCAAAGCCATTGAGCAGCAGACCGGCGTGGAAATAATCGTTGATGATACGCCGAACGCTATTACCATTTCCGGCTTTTCGTCAATTAGAAGGCATTTGGCTAAAAGAGCATTGGATTATTTAATTAAAGACGGCAGAATACATCCTACAAAAATAGAAGAAGCCATCAAGGAGGCCAGGGAAAGTTTGGCCACAGACATTAAAAAAGCAGGTGAAGAAGCAATCTATGAAGTTGGAGTGGCGGGGTTTGATCCTAAATTAGTTCAAATTCTCGGCCGGCTGAAATACCGCACCAGCTACGGGCAAAACGCCTTAAAGCATTCCGTGGAAGTGGCGCATTTATCCGCGCTGCTGGCGGAAGAGCTGGGCGCCGATGTAACAATCGCCAAAAAGAGCGGACTGCTGCATGATATCGGCAAGGCGGTAGACCATGAAGTGCAGGGAACTCATCCGGAAATAGGCGGCAATATCGCCAAAAAATTCAACTTGCCGGATGAAATTTCAGCTCCTATACGCACTCACCATGATGATCGGCCGGACGGGCTTATTTCAGTAATTGTCAAAGTGGCTGACGCGCTTTCGTCCGCGCGCCCGGGAGCCAGGCATGATACTTTTGAGCAGTACATACAGCGCTTGGAAGAGCTGGAAAAAATAGCCACTTCATTTGACGGTATTGAAAAGTCTTATGCTATTCAGGCAGGGCGCGAAGTAAGGGTGTTTGTAAAATCCGAAGAAGTTGATGATTTAAAAGCGCATAATTTGGCCAGAGACATTGCCAAAAAAATTGAGCAAGAATTAAAATACCCGGGAGAAATCAAGGTTAATGTGATTCGGGAAATGCGAGTTACTGAGTATGCAAGGTAGCCGCGCATAACGCATAACGCATAACGTGTAACGACTTATAAAATATGAAAGTTTTATTTATCGGCGATATATGCGGCAAAATTGGGAGGAAAGCGGTTGCCAAAATATTGCCTGAACTAAAAAAAGAATTAAAGCCGGATTTGGTTGTGGCTAATGTTGAAAACCTTGCTCATGGCAAGGGCGTGACTAAACAAACCTTGGAAGAAGTACTCGCGGCCGGAGTTGACTGGGCTACCGGAGGCGACCATTCTTTCAGCAACCACAAGCAAGCGGAAGAAATTTATAACAGCGATTTGCCTATTTTGCGCCCGGCAAATTATTCCGCGGGCGTTCCGGGCAAGGGTTGTTCGCTCATTAAACTTGGCGATAAAAAAATTCTTTTAATTAATCTGATCGGCAGAGTGTTTATGCGAATGGATTATGATTGCCCTTTCAGGAAATTAGATGAAATATTAGCTGACTATGCAGCGGAAAATTTATCTGCTATAATAATTGATATACATGCTGAAGCAACTTCGGAAAAGATTGCCATGAGCCATTTCGCTGACGGAAGAGCAAGCGCTGTCTTGGGGACTCACAGCCATGTAATGACGGCTGATCATGGAATAACTTCGCAAGGGACCGCGCGCATTACCGATGTGGGCATGGCCGGCTCCGCGGAGGGAAGCTTGGGCATTGCGAAAGAAGATATTATCAAGACATTTTTAACGCAAATAAAATATCCTCATATCATACCGGAAAAAGGCAAAGCGATTTTTAACGCCGTGCTTGTCTCCATTGATCCAAAAACCGCGAAAGCAAAATCAATAAAGCCGATAACTAAATTTGTGGAAATAGAGTAAAAAAATTTCAACTATTTTTATAATAATTTGATATTAATAAAGTGATTAGTTGATTAGTTACTTAGTGATTAGGGAGATTTTCCTCAATTAACTAATTAACTAAGCCCTAATTAACCAAAATTTATGAATAAAGCAGGATTAATTGAAAGAATCGCCGCTGAAGCGGCAGTTACAAAAAGAGAAGCCGGAGGCATGCTTAATGCCTTGGTAAAGATTATTATCAGCGAGCTTAAAGCAGGCAATGAAGCGACCATTACTGGCTTCGGCACTTTTATGGCAAAAACTCGCCATGCCAGAGCGGGCGTTAATCCTCAGAATCCAACGGAAAGAATTCAGATCCCGGAAGTAACAGTGGCTAAGTTTAAAACAGGCAAGACATTAAAGGACGCTTTGAAAGGAAAATAATTTACAGAAAATGTTGAAAAAAAATTCCGCTCGTTTTGAGCGGAATTTTTTGTTTGTGCGCCCAGCAGGACTTGAACCTGCGACCGTTTGCTTAAGAGGCAACTGCTCTACCAACTGAGCTATGAGCGCCGTTTAATTTTCGATTTACGATTTCAGATTTACGATTTATAAATTCGGAGAATTTTTATTTAGAATAAAATCGAAAATCGGCAATCGTAAATTTCAAGTGGCTGGGGAGAGGCTTGAACTCTCGACCTCGGCGTTATGAGTGCCGCGCTCTAACCAGCTGAGCTACCCAGCCATTTCAGATATCAGATATCAGATGTCAGATATCGGATGTCTGAAATCCGAAATCTGAAATTGTGCCTCCGTCAGGATTTGAACCCGAAATTCTTGGTCCGAAGCCAAGCGTGATATCCATTCCACTACGGAGGCAAAAAAGGGGCGGGGCTATCCAATTGAGCTACGAGTGCATATTACAAAAACTCCTCTAAAGGAGTTCAAATTAATGCTAACATGAAAGCATAGAAAAATCAATACATTTGGCATGATTTGTTATAAGACTAGCGCTTTTACAATACGGAACGAGGTATTGAAATTAATTTTATTTTTTGATATACTTAAATAAAATCAATTTTAGCTGTTCTTTTGTTATAATTAATCTTTTCAAAGAAACAATAAACAACCAAGAAAGGAGGGCGATTTATTATGATTGTTGTTAAAGAATCGGCAAGAGAAAAAATAGAAAATTATTTCAAAATCAAAAAAATTGAAAAATCGCCAATTAGAATTTATTGGTTTGACGGTTGAGGGGTTGGCCTTAAAATGACTTTGGATAAGTCATCAGAAAATGATTTTGTATCAATGGAAGGTAATCTTAAATTTATTATCAAAAAGGATTTAATGGAAAAGGCCGGCATGATTACCGTTAATCATTCTTCTGTAGAAGGTTTTACTGTTTTGTCCGATAATCCGTTAATAGGAATTTGCTCTTTTGCAAATTAAAAATCTAAAAGCATAAACCGCGTTTCGTAATAAATTAAACGCGGTTTTTATTTTTTTAAAATAATATAATAATTATATTTGTCTTTGTAAATTTTTTCAATTTTCAGTCCTGCTTTTTTCGCGATTTTTTTTAATTGGTATTTTGTGAAAGCATGATAATATCTTCGGCTTACAATTTCGCCTGCGCTGTTTTTCCAGTCAAATAATATATCGCCTATGTCCATTTGATTTTTTTTAATTAATTTCAGCAGAGCAAATCTTAAAATTAATTTTCTAAATTTTTTCTGTCCCCATAAATTCCACACAGTGATTATGATCTTGCCTTCATTGTTTACTTTATTTTTAAGCTGGCGCAAGGCCTTGATTCGTAAATCTTTTCCCGGGATATGGTGCAAGACAGCGATGCAAAAAACATAATCAAAATTAACTTCGGCAATATCGCCTAATTCCAGAATATTACCATTTCGGATTTCTGATTTCGGATTTCTGATTTCGGATTTAGCTAAACGAACAAATTTTTCGCTTGAATCTACGCCAAGATATTCAACATTTTTATCTTTAAATGCTTCTAGTAATCTGCCATTACCACAGCCGACATCTAAAATTTTACTGTCATTTTTTACGCCTTTAGTTAGCTTAAGCAACCCCGGCCATAAATGTTTTTTTCTGGTTTCATTATAATGCTCCGCAATTTCTTCGTAATTGCGCTTCACAATATTTAATAAATTTTTTTGAGTTTGGGTATCCATTATCATAATGCTAATCCGTTAATAAATGCTAATCAGCGAATTGCGAATATACGAATTATTTTTTAAATTTTGTTAAAGCAAGTTTTATCTCATCCCAGCTAACATCATCGTCCAGTTCTTCTTTGATTTGAGTTAATTTTTCATCGCCGACTTTATTTATTGCTTCTGTAATTTTTTTCTGCTTGGCTTGGCTGACAAATTTATTAATGTCTACAGCCAATTTCTTTTCCATCAAATAACATAAATGCTGAACAATCGTTCCCGGCTTTACATTGCGCGTTTGCGCCATTTCGTCTATTGTCATGCCCTGATTGTATAAATCAAAAGTTTCCAGCTGGGTTAATTTGGTGGTAAAATCAATATTTATGTCCGGCGCTTTTACATCCAATTCATGGTCTTTGCTTTTATTAAAAGTTAAGTATTCTTTTTTCACTGTTTGCCTGCCGCGATTTTCTCGGCTTGCATAACTATGGCGCGGCGCGTCTGTTTTTCGCGCATAGCCATTGCCGGTTAAGCAGTTGTCGCAAATGCCGCAATTTTTAGCTTCGTTGTCGCCAAAGTAATCCAAAATATGCTTTTGTCGGCAGCCAAAATGATAAACATAATCTTCCAGCATTTCCAGCTTTTGGTAAGCCTTTTTTAGTTTATTTTTCAAAGCGTTAAAATCTATATCCACTTCATCTGCGGGAATTCGCTTTAAAATATTAATTTCCGTGCCCCTGAAAGGCGGGCGGTATTCAGCCGCATTGTTTTCCGTTAATGTTTTTATCGCGCGCGCGAGCGTTTCTTTTTTTATATCAAGTATTTCCGCTATTTCTTCAAAATTAACTTCCCAGCCGCTTTTCAGTTCTTTTTCAAAGCGCCGGTATAATTTATCTAAAATTTGCCGCTGTGTTTTTGCCCGCTCTCCCAGTGAATTTAAGGCGGTGGTGAAATCGCATTCTATTTTTAAAAAGGCGCGGCCGCTTTTTTCATGGGCTCTGGCAATATATCCTTCGCGCTCCAGAATTTTTAAAGCCGTGCCGACGGCCATTTCAGGCACGGAATCAGAAACCATTTTGGCCAATTCCGCGTAAGTGATTAAAATATTGTCTGATTCGGATTGGGTTAATATGTCATAAATTTCCAAAATAATTTCAGGCGGCGGGTTGTCGCCTTTGATAAAAAATTCCTGCAAATATCTGTCGCGGGATCCATGAAACATCAGGCAGAAGCTTTTTTTGCCGTCGCGCCCGGCGCGCCCTGATTCCTGATAATAAGCTTCAATCGTCCCGGGCATGTCGTAATGGACAACAAACCTGATATTCGGCTTGTCAATTCCCAGGCCGAAAGCATTGGTGGCGACGATAACTTTTGCTTTGTCATTCATGAAATTTTCCTGCACCCACTTTCTGTCTTCCGCGTCCATGCCGGCGTGGTAGCTTGCCGCTTCAATATTATTTTCCAACAAAATTCGCGTGATATCTTCAACTCTGGATCTGGTGCCGGCGTAAATTATTCCGCTTCCGCCACCCGAGCTTTTGACAGCGTCTATGACAAGTTGAGCTTTCTGGGAATCATTCGCCTTGATTACGCCGAATTGGAGATTGGGGCGCGCGAAGCCGGTTATTACCAATTCAGGATTTTTTAAATTCAGCTGTTTTATAATATCGTCCCTTACCTCGGGCGTTGCCGTTGCCGTGAAAGCGGCGACAGTGGGGTTGCCCAGCGTATTTATAACATCGCGCAATTTAATATAGCTTGGCCGAAAATCATGGCCCCATTGGCTGATGCAGTGCGCTTCGTCTATGGCAAACAGGCTAACTTTAATATTGGACAACGCCGCCATGAATTCTTTGTTATAAAATCTTTCCGGAGCTATATAGAGCAGTTTGTATTTGCCTTGCTGGACCGCTTCCAATCGTTCGCTTGTTTCAGCAGGAGAAATTGAGCTATTTATAAATGTTGCCGGAATGCCAATGGCCGTCAAGCTGTCAACTTGGTCTTTCATTAAAGCGATGAGAGGCGAGATGACAACAGTAACGCCATTTAGAACCAAGGCCGGCAATTGAAAACACAAAGATTTGCCTCCGCCTGTCGGCATAATAACCACTGTGCTTTTGCCGGCTAAAATATTATCAATAACCTGCTCTTGGCCCGGCCGAAAACAATTAAAGCCATAATGTATTTTTAGCAGTTCCAGCGCTTGTTTTTTTTGTTTTGATATATCCGTCATAATTTGACAAAAATAATTTGATTAGCTAATTTAAGATTAACAGACAGAAAGATTATAGTCAAAAAGGAGGACTTTGTCCTTTGAAATTTTAATAATTTTAGGAAA
>JAZDKT010000018.1:0-4308 GCA_043802685.1 Candidatus Falkowiibacteriota bacterium
TTGATTTAACCGGCTGGGCGTTGGGGGACTTAACAAGCAGGAAGTATGAATTTAGAAGTAAGAATTTAGGAGATGAAAATAAAAACAATAGCATGGTTATTAAGGCAGGCGGATATTTAACGGTATATCGGGGTGAAAGCAAGATCGCTTTAAATAATAACGGCGACAGCGTTAAGCTGTTTAGGCCGCTGGAAGACAAAGCTTTTCAAGTTGTTGATTATGATAAAGCGGTTGAGGGGTGGAGTTTTCAGATTTCAGATGTCGGATTTCAGATGTCGGATTTATCTAATGATAATTATGTTTGGAGTGAAACCGTAACACCGGGGAAAGAAAATATTATAAAAAAAATTAATCATCCGCCGATTGCTGAATTTGACTGTCCGGAAGAAATATTAATTGGCGTTCCTTTTTTGTTTGACGGCTCGGATACAATGGATCAAGACGAAGATATCTTAGCATACGAATGGAATTTTGGCGATGGCTTTACTAATAACTTATCTTGCCCTGAACATACTTTTTTCCAAACAGGCGCGTATACGGTAAAATTAACAGTAAGCGATGGGGAGAATGAGATTGTGAAAGAAAAAATCGTTAAGGTAACCTCACTCATAGCCCCTCTCCTTGCTAAGGAAAGGGGAATTAATATAGCACCCTCTCCTTACGAAGGAGAGGGAAGGGGTGAGGTAATTATTAATGAATTCCTGCCAAATCCCGAAGGAAGCGACATTGAAGGAGAATGGATAGAAATAAAAAATAAGGGCGAGATTAAAATTAATTTAATAGATTGGAAACTGGACGACAATATTGACGGAAGCAGGCCGTATAAATTTGCTGAAGATGCTTGGCTTGGCGGAGGAATGTTTTTATCAGTCGCCAGAAGCGAAAGCGGCTTGGCGTTAAATAATGATTTTGATTCTGTCCGCTTGCTTGATAATTTTGATGAATTGATTGACGAGATTAAATATGAGCAAGCGGTTGAAGGCAGGTCTTACGCGCGCGGGCAAAATGAAAAATGGTTTTGGACAACTGTCCTTACTCCCGGGGAAGAAAATATAATTTCTGTTTCAGACAGCGAGGTTTTAGGCATAAATAATTATGAATCCGGCGAAATTGGCATTGAGCCGGGAATAATAGAAACCACGCTGGAAGAAATCAGGCAGCTTGAGCCGGGTAATATGGTAAAAGTATCCGGCACGGTAGCGGTTAAACCGGGGATTCTTGGCTCCCAGTATTTTTATATAGTCGGCTCTCCGGGCATACAAGTTTACAGCTATAAAAAAGAATTTCCCAACTTGGAGATCGGCGATTATGTGGAAGTGCAAGGCGAGTTAAGCGCCGGATCCGGCGAGCCGCGGATCAAAACAAATAATTTAGAAGATATTAAAATAATTGAGCGGCGCGATCCTCCCGAAGCCGGCGAATTAACTTGCGAAAATATTAATGAAGATTCTGTCGGCCGGCTTGTTTCAATCACCGGAGAAGTTGTTGAAAGAAAAAGCTCTGTTATTTATCTGGATGACGGGACCAGCGAGGCGATTGTCTATATAAAAACGACTACCGGCATAAGCCCCGCAAGCATTAAAGAGGGCGATATAATTAAGATAGCCGGAATAGTAGGCAGAACCGCCAGCGGCCTTCGCGTTATGCCGCGTTCCAATGATGATATTGTAAAAAAAGATGTTGAAGCCGCCGGCAGCGCCTCGCAAGTATTCGGAGAAGTGCCTGAAAGCGGCGAGTGGGGGATTGCGGCGCGCGATAAAAAACTGGAGCTTTTTAAATATTTGCTAGTAACAGCCGCTGGAGCGATTGTTGTTTTGGCAGGGCTTTTAATTAAGGAGGCGAGAAAAGCATAGCTGTTTTATGCGCGGCAACCTCATGCGATAATTCCCCGATTTGGCGCAAATCGGGGAATTGTTTTTGCTCTGTCAGGGACTGCCGCCGATCAAGCCGCCGTTGACTGCTAAATGGACGGCAGCCCCTTTGAATTACGCCCTGCCGATAACCATCTATAAACAGGGCTTTTTTTTGCGCTTGTATTGTGATAAGATATAGTTATTAGTTGCTTAGTTAATCAGTTAACCTGTTTTTATTGATTCTAAAACTACACAACTGCGCAACTAATTAACCAATCAACTAATCAACTAAAACCATGGCCAAACGAAGAAAAAGAAGAAAATTTAAAAGAGACCCGCTGGATTTTATTGCTTTGCCAAAAATAAATTTGGAGCCGGAAACAAAAAAAAGCATTTTTATCGTGCTGATTTTAGCTTTTGGCGCCGTAAGCCTGCTCAGCTTATTTGATTTAGCCGGAAGCATGGGCTTTTTTTTAAACAGGGGCGCAATACTTCTCTTTGGCTGGGGCAAGCTGATTTTTCCATTTATTTTCTTGGGATTAGGATTCTTCTTGTATAATGAAGATAAATATCTTTTGCGCGGATCTAATTATTTGGGATTATTTTTGTTTATTTTATCTTTTCATGCTTTACTGCATTTATTCATTGACCAATCGCAATGGCAGGCAAGCGTCAGCGAAGGCGCCGGCGGGGGCTATATCGGCTTGCTGGTGGCGTCCGCTTTTGTTAAGATAATGGGCTTTTGGGCAGGTTTGATTGTGGCAATTTGCCTGCTGTTAATTTCTTTAATGCTGATGTTTGACACTTCTTTAATGAGATTAATAGGTAATGAAAGCTGGCTGGCCAAATTGTTTTATCCAATTTCGTTTGCGTTTAACAAAATATTTAAAAGAAGCGAAGAGGACTCTGAAGAAGAGGAAGAAGAAAATGTTGAAGAAAGCGGTAATGCTGAAAATGAGGAAGACGAAGAGTTTGAAGATGATGAGGAAGACGAAGAGCTTGAAAGCGGGAAAACAGAAGATATTAATTTTCATAGCCGAGAGATTAAAGACGCGGCTGCTTTGGCCGCGGAAATCGGCGATAGAAAATGGAAGCCGACTAATATTAAAATTGATTTGCCGCTTGATCTGCTTAACGGGAAAATCGGCAAGCCAACCAGCGGAGACACTAAGGCCAATCTGATAATCATCCAAAAAACTTTGGAAAATTTCGGCATTATGGCGGAAATGGGAGCCATTAGCATTGGGCCGACTGTTACGCAATATACTTTAAAGCCGGCCGAGGGAGTGAAATTGTCGCGAATTACCGCGCTGAGCAATAATTTATCTTTGGCCTTGGCGGCGCATCCGATCAGAATTGAGGCGCCTATACCCGGCAAGGCCTTGGTGGGAATAGAAGTGCCCAATCAAGCGGTTGCGTTGGTATCATTAAAAGAAATTTTAAGCAGCAAAGAATTTAAAGCAAGAGAAAGCAATTTGACAATCGCGATAGGCAAAGATGTTTCGGGCAAGCCATGGTCTGCCAATTTGGCAAAAATGCCGCATTTACTGGTGGCGGGATCAACCGGATCCGGCAAGTCCGTAATGCTTAATACGATTATCGTAAGCTTGCTTTATCAGAACAATCCGGACGATCTGCGGCTTATAATGGTTGACCCAAAGCGGGTTGAGCTTCCTATTTATAACGGCATTCCGCATTTATTAACTCCTGTTATTGTTGATGTGGACAAAACAATAAACGCGCTGAAATTCTGCCTTAATGAAATGGACAGGCGCTTTGATTTATTGGGCAAAGCCGGCAAAAGGGATATTGCCAGCTATAACAGTTCAGGCAGGGAAAAAATGCCTTACATAGTATTTATAGTTGACGAACTGGCTGACCTGATGGTTGTTTCGGCGCGCGAAGTAGAAGCCGCCATTATCCGGCTGGCGCAGATGGCCAGAGCCGTGGGCATTCATCTGATTCTATCCACCCAGCGGCCGAGCGTTGATGTGATCACCGGCCTTATCAAGGCCAACATTACCTCGCGCATTGCTTTTTCCGTTGCTTCCAATATTGATTCGCGCACTATTTTGGATTCGCAAGGCGCTGAAAAGCTTCTGGGAAAAGGCGATATGCTTTTTTCTTCAGCCGAATTATCCCAGCCAAAAAGATTGCAGGCGGCTTATTTAAGCGACTCGGAAATCAAAAAAGTGGTTAGCTTTATCAAAAGAGAAGGCGGGGGAGCAAATTATGATGACGACGTGATTGAAAGGCAAAAAGTTCATGGAATAGCCGGAGTCGGCATGGGAGAAGGATATAATGATAATTTATTGGAAGAGGCCAAAGAAATTATAATCAATTCCGGCAAAGCATCGGCTTCTTATTTGCAGCGCCGCTTGCAAGTCGGCTACGCGCGCGCCGCCAGAATGCTGGACGCGCTGGAAGAGGCAGGCGTTATAGGGCCGGGCCAAGG
>JAZDKT010000019.1:0-5516 GCA_043802685.1 Candidatus Falkowiibacteriota bacterium
GGAAGAGGCCAAAGAAATTATAATCAATTCCGGCAAAGCATCGGCTTCTTATTTGCAGCGCCGCTTGCAAGTCGGCTACGCGCGCGCCGCCAGAATGCTGGACGCGCTGGAAGAGGCAGGCGTTATAGGGCCGGGCCAAGGAGCAAAACAACGGGAGGTCTTAATAAGCAAAGAGCAGTATGAAAGTACTATAAACCAAGGAGTGAGCGGAGTGAGCTTGCATAATCAGGAAGAAGCAGAAGCGCCTGATGATTATTTAGGCGTGAGCGAAGAAGACGAAGAAGAGGATGAAGAGGATGAAGAGGATGAAGAGGAAAGAGAATTTGATGAAGAAAAAGATGAATCTTCTTTTGCCAAAATTTCCGAGGACAGTAACGGAGAGGAGGAAAAGGATAAGGAAGAAGAAGAGGATGAAGAAGATAAAAAAGAAGAAACAGTGAAGGAAGAAAAGAAAGAAGTGGAGAAAGAAAAGGATAAAGACGAAAATCAAAATGAAAAAAAAGAAGATGATGAAGAGGATGAGAATGATGGAAAATACTTTTCAAGATAAATTTTTGAATTTCTAAATTATAATTTCTAATTTCTAATAAATGTCTAATACTAAAATGCCTAATATCTAATTATTCTTTATTTGTTTAGTCATTAGACATTTTGATTTTATTAGATATTATAATTTATAATTTAGAAATTTTTTAATAATTTATTTTAAAATAACATTAAATCTATGGTTATTACATGGTTGGGGCATTCGTGCTTTAAAATTCAAGACAAGCCGGGTTCAGACGGCATAACTGTTATAACAGACCCGTTTGATAAATCAACAGGACTCAAAGTGCCGCGGCTTGAGGCGAATATTGTTACGGTGAGCCATGATCATCATGACCACAATAACATAGACGCTGTTAAAGGCTCGCCTTTTGTAATTAACGGCGCCGGGGAATATGAAATAAACGGCGTTTTTATTGAAGGCGTGGAGGCTTATCACGATGAAAAACAAGGGTCTGAAAAAGGAAAGAATATTATGTACCGCATTGACATTGATGATATGTCAGTGGCGCATTTGGGCGATTTGGGGCATGTTCTGGACGCCAAACAATTGGAACAATTTGAAGGAACGGATATTCTTCTTATTCCTGTCGGCGGCAATTACACTATAGGCGCCAAAAAAGCCGTTGAGGTTGTAAGCCAAATTGAGCCTCGCATTGTAATACCGATGCATTACAAAGTCCCGGGCTTAAAAATTGATTTGGACAGTGTTGATAAGTTTATCAAAGAACTTGGGTTAAAGCCGACCTATGAAGACAAGCTTAAAATAAGCAAAAAGGATCTGCCGCAGGAAGATATGGAGCTGGTGATATTGAAAATGTAATAAAATATTTTATTAAATACGCAAAACCGCTTCGATGCGCATCGGAGCGGTTTTTAATAAAAATCAGAAATGATTTTTTCAAGCTATATTATTTTTTGCGCAACAAACTATACAATTCTAAATATTCTTTTGCCGACTTGTCCCATGAAAAATCTTTTTTCATTCCGTTCACCTGCAGTTGGCGCCAAATTTTTGGATTTTTATAATAAACAAAAAGCGCCTTTTCCAGTGCTTGGTATAATGAATCAGCATCAAACTTTTTAAAAACAAACCCGGTAGCTTTCCGCAAGTCTGAAATCCGGAATTTAAAGTCAGAGTCCCTAATCTCAATATCTAAAACAGTATCCGCCAGCCCGCCGACTGCCCGGACAACCGGCACGGCGCCATAGCGCATGGCGATCATCTGCCCCAAGCCGCATGGCTCAAAACGGGAAGGCATAAGAAACATGTCCGAGCCGGCGTAAACCTGCTGGGCTAATTTTACATCAAATTTTATTTGCGCGCTGAATTTATCAGGGTGTTTTTTTGTTATCTGCCGCAGCTGCTTTTCGTATTCCGGCTGGCCGGTTCCAAGCACCGCGAACTGGCAATCTGAATTTTTTACAATTTCTTCGGTAATTAACTCAAATCCTTTCTGCCAAGCCAATCTGGAAACTACGCCGACCACGGCGATGTCTTTATTCTCCGGCAAGCCGAATTGTTTCTGTAAAAATAATTTGTTTAGTATTTTTTTATCTAACGACCTGGCTGAATATTTTTGTTTAATGAATTTATCTTTTTGGGGATTAAAAAAATTTACATCAATGCCGTTTAAAATTCCGGACAAATCATTCTTTCTTTTTTTAATTATATTATCCATGCTGGCTCCGTAAATAGAAGTTGTTATCTCTTTGGCGTAAGTCGGGCTTACCGTGTTAATCAATCCTGCGTTTAGAACTCCCTGTACCATAAAATTAATATCACCGTCTTGCGCGTCCTTGGTTAAAGATTTTAAAGAATCTTTTGTTAAATTCCCGGTAGACAAAACTTCTATTTCTGTTTTTCCCTGATAATTCAAATTATGGATCGTAAAAAGCGTTTTTATATTTTTGAAATATTCGTAGCTGGAAACTTTTAACAAACTCGGGATTAAAGCGGTATGAAAATCATGGCAATGGATTACATCCGGCTTAAATTTTACGGCAGGTAAGATATACAAGCCGGCCAATGAAAAAAACAAAAACCTTTCCGCGTTATTCCCGGCCGCGTAAATTTCCCGGGCGCCAAAGTATTTCGCGTATTCTATAAAATAAACTATAACGGATGCGCCGGGCAATTTGGCCTGCCAAAGATTTATTTTGGCAATACCGCTGCCAAAATAAATTTCTATGCCGGAGCCGATTTTTTTAAGCCCGTATTTGCCGCGGTCAATTGATCCGTAAAGCGGCATAACCAAGCGAATGTCGCAGCCAAGCTTTTTTAACGCCGGCGGCAAACTGCCGACAACATCAGCCAGCCCTCCGACTTTCGCGAACGGCGCGATTTCCGCCGACGCCATTAGAATTTTTAGTTTCTTTTTTAGCATAATTTTAAGTTATTAAATTGCCTTATAACATTTCTAAAAAAAATATTTTTAAAGGTCTATAAAAAATTGGCTTTGAATTAAATCATATATTTTAAAACTTAAAATCCCCTTTCAAATAATGGTAAGCCAGCAAAAAAGTCCCGGCGTTCCAAGACTGACCGGGTATGCCCATAGGCTTGCCGGTTTTGCCGTGGAACCATTCATTAAACTGCCAGCTGTTTATTTTATTGGCTTCCGCTACTTTTTCCAGCTCCTGCCAGCCAAGATCTTTTTTGCCGGCTTTACGCAAAGCCATGGCCCAAAAACTGCCGACGAAAGGCCACGCGCCGCCGTTATGGTACTGATGCGGAAGGTTAAGCTTTCGGTGATTTAAATAATTCCGCCAATCAGAGTCGCCTTTCTTAATATCCGGGAAAAGAACAACAACGGGAACAGGAGAGCTTATTTTATTCTTAACCAAAAAATTTATAATATTCTCTCTTCTTTTTTTATTCGCCACCCCGCATAGCACGCTTAATATATTCGCAAAAACATCACAGCGGTCGCTGCCGTAAAAGCTGGTGACATAATCAAGGTAATAAGGGTTGTTTTTTGTATTTTTTTTAAGAATATTAAGCAGTTTAATTCTGTAAGCGTCTTTTTGCAAAAATTTTGATTTTTTTATTATGGCTGAATGCGGAAAAAATAAATTATTCAATCCATCGTTCGCTATCTTTTTTTCTTTTGTAAATTTATATAATTCCAAAACTTTATGCCACAAAACATTCGTGTATAAAACATTGCCGTTATCCGGCATAAGATCTTCCCAGTCGCTGGCTTCGCATTGTTCAATAAGGCCGCAATTATTCTGATCTTGATAAAAAAGCCACTTTAATGCCTTTTTGATTTTTGGCTGCATTTTTTTATATAATTTTTTATCATTGCCATGCTTATTGTAAAAATCAACAGCGATCAGCCACCAAAGAGTAGAATCTTTGTCTCCCATGTAATAAAAAAGAATCTCATTTATTTCCGGATTCACTGAATAGGGAATTTGCCCAAGCTTGGTTTGATATCCGGCTAAAAGATTCAAATTTTTTTTAGCCATGGCAATTAATTTTTTATTTCCGCTGGCAATCATGCCCAGCGCGCAAATACTGGCATCTCGGCCGAATATATTAATATATCGCCTTTCTTTAGCTTTTTTCCCAAAAGAAGCAGCCATTAAGCCGTGCTTATTGGAATTTTCAATAAGCAGTTTAATTGATTTTTGATAGCATTGTTCAATTATGTTTTCCCGCATTTTATTTTTCTCTTATCCATTTTAAAATATTATTAACGAGCTTGCCGTCCGGCAATTTATCAGTTTTTATTATCAAATACGGCAATCCTATTTTTTGTATTTCTTTTAAATACTCCCTTTGCTGTTCTATGTACCACGCCGGATCTCGCAAAATTCTTTCATAGCAAGGATACAGATTAAGGCGATCTCGTATTCTTTCTTTAAGTAATTTTTTATCTTCGGGAAAGGTTACTAAAATTATTTTAAAATTAAGAACAGAGAGATTTTTTTCAATTGCTTGATAATCTATTTTCTTGCCAAAATGCAGACTGTTGTAAATTTTATCGGCAAGATAAAATTTTTCTATAAGAAGATTTTTTTGTTTAAGCTCTTTAAATATTTTAAGGTAATTTTTAATAACGGGCTTGCCATGCTTTGTCCCGTATACGCCTACATCGCAATTAAACCAATGGCAGCCGTCAAGTATGGCTTTATTCTTATTATACTTCGGCTCAAGCCAATCATAAACTTGCGACATTAGCCAGCTTTTACCGGACAGCTCGGCGCCTTCAAAAATAAGGTGATGGGGTTTCATATTATTTCATTAATTCTTTTTAAATATTTTGAATCAACCTTAAAATAATCATAGCAATTTTTTATCTTAACCGCTCCGCGCTCATGGCGGTGAAAATCCGATCCGCCGGTGGCGATAAAATCAAGCTGATTAGCCATAAACTGGGCATACATGACAGAGCCGACTGAGTGGTGCGGAGAAAATATTTCCAAGCCGTCAATACCCATTTTTTTAAGCTTTTCCAACAATTCTTTATCTAGCTGGTTGTGCTTTCCAGGGTGGTTTAAAATAAGCTGCCCGCCAATCCTGCGGCGCAATTTTAAAATCCGCTCAATACTTACATAGCTCTCATGGAGCTTGCCTATTTTTTTGTTGTAAAAATATTCTCCTATAATTTCATTTTCCGTTGGATTTTTATTTTCCAATTCTCTTTTTATTTTGGCTCGGTTTGCCGGCACAGCCCATATCTCGTCAGCCATGCGGTTCACCGGAATATAATGGGTGTATTTATCCAAAATTTTTTCCACTTTAATTTTAAATCCGATTTTAACTAAATTAATTAAAGCTTTCCGCGCCTTATTGCGCCGCCGGATTTGGCTGTTGCGCAAAATTTTATGCAATTCAGGATCTGTGTCATCAAAATTAAACCACAGCAAATTTATCCTCCTGCCTCTCAGCTTAACGTAAAGCTCCACTCCCGTGATTGGTTTGATTTTACAAGCGCGGCAAGCCTGCCTGAACTCGTCCA
>JAZDKT010000020.1:0-19362 GCA_043802685.1 Candidatus Falkowiibacteriota bacterium
TTAACAGGTATGCCGTTAAGCCGCACTTCAAAATGCAGGTGCGGGCCCGTGGTCATCCTGCCTGCGCCCGGCGTGCCCGGCATTCCACCGCTTCGGCCTATGGCTTGGCCTTGTATGACATATTCATCCTCTTTAACATAAATACCGGACACATGCCCATAAACCGTTGCCAAACCGTCGCCATGCACAATCATTATATAGCTGTATCCTTGGCCGGCATCCTTGGCTCTGGCAACATAGCCGGAAGCCGCGGCTTTAAGCTCTGTCCCCTGTCCGGCGCGAATATCAACGCCGGGGTGCTCATAAATATAGCGGAAGGGATAATCCGGATCATGGAAATAAGAAGTTACTAAATTTTTCGCGACAGGCCAAATAAATCCAACATCGTTAAATTCCAGCTCTTTGCCTTGAGTTTGGGCAATTTTTGCGCGGACTATTTTTTCTAATCCGACTATATCAGCTTCCGCCTGCTGCTGCTCTTCTTTCGCCAGCAGCAATAATTTTTGGAATTCTTTTTCAGACGATTTTGTCTGGTCTAAAACAAAAGCTCTGTTCTGCTGTTCGCTAAGCAATAGAGTTTTTTTATCTTCCAATTCTTTTTTCAATTCCACCAGTTCTTTTTCCTTGCCAAGCAAGACGGTTTTCTTTTTTTCAAGCTGTTCTTTATGCTCCTTTAAATCATCCACGCTATCCCCTATCTCGCTGTTAATGTCCTCAAGGTATTTTATTTCGCTGATAAATTCCGAGAAAGAATTATTCAATAAAAGTATTTCCAGCGATGTTTTGCTGTCTTGCTTGTGCATTAAGCGCAGGACTGAAGCAAGATGCTCTTTTTCTTTTTCAATCTGCTTGTCTCTATCGGCTATTTCCAATGATGTTTTTTTTAATTCCAAATTAACTCTATCCACTTCAATCTGCGCGCTTTCAATGTCCAGTTCGGCTTTGGCAATTCTATTTTCCAAAATAGCCAATTGGTTTTTTAAATTTGCCTGATCGGCTTGCTTCTGCCTTATTGTTGTTTGGTAAACTCCCAGCTTCTTCTGAATCTCATCTATTCTGTCATTTTTTTCCTTAATTTCTTGGTTTATTTGTTTCACTTCTTCGTTAATGTCTCCCGCGTATTCTGTTTGGCTGAATACAAAATTTGTCCAGCAAAAAATCAGCCCTAAAAATACAACAGGTATAAGAAATTTAATTTTCATTGTTTTCTTTATTGAAAGCATAAACTTATTATAACATAAAATGCTGGAAGTTTGAAATTTGTCCCGCCGTTGCGTGATCCCGCTGTGGCGGTGATAATTTGAAATTTGGAAACTACTCGCTGCCATTGCCAACGCGCCTTTCTGTCCTGTCATCCCCGAGACACATTGTTGTTTTATTATTAAATCATCGGGGATCCATAGTTGGTGAAGAGAAAAACTGGATTACCGATCATTTATTATTATTTCCAAGGTGTGTCGGTAATGACAAATGTGAAAACTCACAGCCGCAATAATTCTGCCTGTATAAATTTAATTCTTTAGATAATTCAACTGATTTTTTAAAGCCGTCTTGCTTTTTAAAATCTTTATCCAAGAATTTAATATTATATTTTTCAGCCATCTTTTTGCCTATTTTAATTATCTCTGCCGCATCTTTGTGCGGGCTTACGGTTAAAGTGGTTGAAAAACAATCAAACCCGCCTACTTGCGCCTTTTGGGCTGTTGATTCCATCCTGTCTTGATAGCAAATAAAACAGCGCTCCCCTCTTTCGCTGTCATGCTCATGCCCTTTGATTTTATTCAACCATTTATTATGATCATATTCTTCTGTCAGTAATTTTAAATTAAATTTTTTAGCGATTATCTTCGCTTCTGCCAATCTTGTATTATATTCGCTAATCGGATAAATGCTTGGATTATAAAAATACAAAACCGCGTTATAATCTTTTTTTAATAATTTGCCGATATAAACGCCGCAGCCGGCGCAGCATATATGAAGCAGTATTTTAGGCTTTTTTCTTTGGTAAATAACTAAATAAAAAACAACGATTAAGCACGCGCCGAAAAAATCAAAAAATAAATCCGCGAAAGAAACAAACCTGCCGTAAACAAATCCCTGATGGTATTCATCGCTTATGCCGTATAAAACACTAATAGCGACTGATATCAAAGCCGCGTTAATCATCTTCGCTTTGGGATTCCAACTTAAAATCGCGATAATTATTAATAGCGCTAAAACAAAATATAAAAAAACATGCGCTGCTATTTGCTGAAAATTCGCAGCGCTTTCAGGAAAATAACCAGTCGGAATATCAGACAAAATAAAAATAAGCCCCATCCAAGCTATCGGCAATAAAGTTTTTGTTAATTTAATCATTTTAAAGATTTTACAATCACTTTAACTATTTTTTTACTGAATATTGACGGCAATATTTTATTTTTTGCCGGCTTGATTGAATAAGCGATTGCCAAAGAAATTGATATTTTCATTTTCTCGGTAATATTTTTAATGCCGTTGTCAATCAATCCCCTGAATATCCCGGGGAAAACCAAAGCATTATTAATCTGATTCGGGAAATCAGACCTGCCGGTGCCAACAATGCAAGCTCCGGCTTTTAGCGCAATCTTTGGCATTATCTCCGGAACAGGATTTGCCATGGCAAAAATAATCGGATTTTTATTCATGGACTTTACCATTTTTTCGTTCACCAAATTCGGCTTTGACACGCCTATAAACACATCCGCTCCGGCCAAAGCATCTGCCAGCATTCCTTTAAGTTTTCGCTTATTTGTTTTCTTGGAAATGCTTATTTTCACTGAATTTAAATTTTGCCTGCCTTGATAAATTATGCCGCGGCTGTCAGCCAAAATTATATCGGCAATTTTTTGGCTTAACAGCAGTTTGGCGATTGCAATGCCGGCGGATCCGGCTCCGCTAATTACAATTTTTAATTCTTTCATCGCCTTGTTGCTTGCTCTACAGGCGTTAATCAGCGCGGCCAAAACAATAATGGCTGTTCCGTCTTGATCGTCGTGAAAAACAGGAATTGACAATTCTTTCTCCAAACGCTCCAAGATTTCAAAGCATCTTGGCGCTGAAATGTCTTCCAGATTGATCCCCGCGAAACTTGGTTCTATTTGTCTGCAAAATTTAATGATTTCTTCCGTGTCAGTTGTATTAACGCACAGCGGCACAGCGTCAATATTGGCAAATTTTTTAAAGATCACCACTTTCCCTTCCATCACCGGCATAGCGGCTTCCGGACCCAGATTGCCCAATCCCAAGACAGAAGAACCGTCAGTTACTATCGCGACTTGATTGCCGCGGTTGGTAAGCTGCCATGTTTTTTTCTTGTCTTTATAAATTGCCATTGAAACAGCGCCTACTCCCGGAGTATAAATTGTTGCTAAATCATGCTTTGATTTCAACGGAACCTTGGAAACAATTTCAATCTTGCCTTTATGTTTTTTGTGAAGCGCTAATGCTTTTTTGTTATAATCCATAAAAGATATGGAATTATGAATAATGAATTATGAATAAGGGATTATTATTTAAAACCCATAATTCCTAATTCATTATTCCTAATTCACTTTAAATATTTTTTACCTTTCAAAACATCAGGCAAATATTCCTGCTCGTCTTTATAATCATAATCCGGGCTGTATTTATATCCTTTGCCATAGCCGATATTCTTCATTAGCTTGGTCGGCGCGTTGCGAATATGCAAAGGCACCGGCAGATTGCCGTATTCTTGGACATCTTTCGCCGCCTGGCCGTAAGCCATGTATAAATCATTGGACTTCTTGCATTTAGCCATATAGACTACTGCTTGGGCTAAAACAACATTACATTCAGGCATTCCCAGAAAATGGCATGCCTGATAAGCCGCGACCGCCTGCTCCATGGCGCGCGAATTCGCCAATCCGATATCCTCGGAGGCAAACCTTACTAAGCGGCGCGCGATATACAGCGGGTCTTCGCCGGCTTCCAGCATTCTTGCCAGCCAATACAGCGCCGCGTCAGCGTTTGATCCGCGCATGGATTTATGCAAAGCTGAAATAATATTATAATGCTCTTCCCCGTCCTTGTCGTAAAGCAAATGAGATTTTTGAAACGCTTCTTTGATAGCTTCTACTGTAACAACCCTCTCTTTTTTTATCCCCCTATCCTTTTCTCCCTCTCCTTTAGAAGGAGAGGGTTGGGGTGAGGTTGTATATTCCAAAATATTTAAAGCCGTGCGCGCGTCGCCATTACTCATTTGCGCCAAAGCTTCAATAACATGCTTATCTGTTTTAATATTTAATTTGCCCAACCCTTTTTCTTTGTCTTTTAACGCTTTTTTAACAATAATGATAATTTGCTCTTTGGTAAGCTGTTTTAAAACAAAAACACGACAGCGCGACAATAACGCTCCGCGCACCTCAAAGCTGGGATTTTCCGTAGTGGCGCCAATCAAAGTAATAACGCCCTTTTCCACATGCGGCAAAAGCGCGTCCTGCTGGGCCTTATTCCAACGATGAATTTCATCAATGAAAAGTATGGTGTTTTCGCCTAATCTTTTACTCTCTTCCGCTCTCTTTACGATTGCGATTAAATCTTTCTTGCCGCTGTCCACGGCGCTTATTTGAATAAAACTCGCCTTGGTTTGTTTGGCGATTATAAAAGCCAGCGTAGTCTTGCCGCTGCCAGGAGGTCCCCACAGGATCATTGAAGGCGAATTGTCGCTTTCTATGGCTTGCCTTAACAATTTTCCTTTGCCCACAATCTCGTCCTGTCCCAAAAAATCATCCAGCTTTTCCGGCCTTATCCTGTCAGCCAGCGGCGTATTTTTTAGCTTGATATTCATCTTTCAATAATAGCATTATAGACGTTAAGATTCAACCGCATGCGAATTAAAATAACCCCGCCTTTCGCGAAGGGCGGGGTTATTTTGATCCTGCCCCGCAGGAACAGGGCATGCCCTGTTCCTGCGGGGATTGATTTTTTTCTATTTCCCCAACATCTATTTTCCTAACATCATCATTCGTAATTCCTAATCCCAGTTCTCGCATAATCCTGAACGCGCCTGACGGTTGCCATAAATAATACGCCTTTTTATTTTAATGTGGGCATTAGCTAAATTTGTGAAATCATTTCTTCTGCATCTCCATATCCCCAAAAAGAAAAGCTAAATCATGCTTTTTCTTCATTTTGGGGCAAGCTATTTTTGAAGTTAAATAATCCTTTTCCACATAAATTAACTTCTGACCATCAAATTTTTCAAAAACCCCAATGGCTTGCTTGCAAGTATTATCTGAAAAAGTGCGATATATATTAACAACATAAGACATATCTCCATCCACGGTTTTCCACAAAGCCCCTGAAAATAGGTAGCTAAATCCATATTTGCCAATATCTGCCACAGCTATAAAATTTCCTTGGCTATAAGCAAAAATGCGGCTATAAAGAGTATTGCCTTGAGCTATTTGCAAGGTTAATTCTTTAAAGCCATCATTATTTAAGTCCGTCCAAGTATGCTTTTCTATGGTATAATCAGGAATTATATAACGTTGACCAAGATAAGATAATTGAATTCTATGATTAAGCATATTATCGCCTAAGGTTTGAAAAGTAATATCTTGCTCCATTGTTTCCAAGCTAACATCCTGAAAAATCAAATGATCTTTCTGGTTATAAATATATTTAGGACGATCATCTTTATAGTAAGCGAATGAAAAAATCAAAGAAGGTATTATTAATAATGCCAAACAATATAAAATCCAATTTTTACGATGTCGTTTCTTTAAAACTTTAGAAACAAAACTTTTTACCTCCTTAACTTTAGCTAAATCTCCCATAGTCTCGCTGGGCATGTAATCATAAGAAAAAGATTTGTTGGCAGGAAAATTTCCATGTCCGGCGTTCCAGCCAGCAACTGTTTTTTTAATTCTATCTTCTTTGTCTTTAACCTCGCCGTAAATATCCTCGTACAGCCATTTAAAATATAATACGCCTGAATGAATATTCTGATCAGGGTTAAAAGGATCATCTACTATATATCCGTAGACATCTTTTACTTGAATACGAGCATCTCCTGTAAGCTGAAAAACGCCTTTAACTCCGGTATAAGAAACAGCGTATGGTTTAAATTCTGATTCAGCGCTGGCTAACGCTAATAATAAATTCAGATGTTCGTTCATTTCCAGTTCATCAACTTTTTGATATATCTTCTGAATTATGTCATCTCTGCCATTTCCTATAATGTCAATATAGGAAGACAAGACATGGCCAATTTTGTCTTGACAACGAACCTTATGCCAAATATCCGATCTGTCATTAACATATTCGCCCTTAACTCTTTCTTGCAAAATTTCAACGTAAACGCCTTTGGGCATCTTAAATAAACTCTTGCTTTCAGTAGTTGCTTCTTTTCGCAAATGTAAAACTTTACTGGAGGTCAAACTTTGGTGTAAAGCCACTATGCCTACTGGCTTAGTCTTTTCTATAGACTCTATATTAATTTTAATTTCTTTTATTTTAGGAGAATTTTTTCTAAACAATTCAATATAGTGCAAAGCCGCATCTAAATTTTCAATCTTAAATTTTTTATCGCTTCCTTTAAGGATTTTGCCTGCCCAATACCAGTTTTTATATGTTTTATCTTCCTGATTAAGAATCAGCTGATCATCTACTATTATTTTTAGGTTATCATTTTCTTTTCTGTTTTGATAATCAGCGCTGGCTAATATTTCAATAGTATTTATTTTAACACCAAGGGCGGCTATAGTTGCTATAGGATAGATTCCTTGCTCTTTAAAATCAGGTAAAAGCTTGTTATTCAATGTAATCTCTTGATTCGTTTCAAACACTTTAATGCTTTGTAAAACAGGCGAACGATCTGCTTTAAAATAAATGATATGTTCTCCTTTATCTAACGGCATTAAAAAATAGCAGATTTTACCATTGCCTTTTAATTTATTTCCATTCCAAGAGGCCGGAGCATTAAACCATCCTTGCTTATTTAATTTAGCGGACTTGCTGCCATCTATTTTAATTGATAAATCATCATCGTCAAAAAATTTAGCTTTGTTTTGCCGCCAATTTTTAGCGCTTGCTTGAACGATTATCAAGTGAGCAGCTTTTTTATAAACTGTTAATTTAAATTGATGTGTATTGTTTTTTTCAGATAAATTTTGAATTTTGTCTAAAGAGTAAATTTGTTACATAAAAAATTAACGTTATCCTTAGTTATTATTATCAGGTCTTTATAAAATCAATTGGGTTCGTAAATAATAGCATAAAAGAAAGCGCAGGAACATGGCATGCCCTGTTCCTGCGGTGATTGATTTTATTTAAATACAGCTTGGAGCTAAATTATTTATATTATTAAAATTATTTATAGGCCTTAATTCTTTTAACCCAAACTCATCTTTAAAATTAACAATCCAGCCCAAATACCAAATAAAATAATATTTCATGGCTACGGTTTTGTTTAAATGGCTATCATCCAAATCGTTTTTCATTACTGCTTTTACTATTGCTTCAGAGCCATTTTTTAATCTATAAATCAATTTATTTAAATTTTCTTCTTCTTCAATTATTCCCAGCTCAAAACAAATCCCAACATAATTATTCTTGGATTTATAAATCAAAAATCTTAATTTTCCTTTATTTTTAGTGTTTTTCATAAATATTGTTTTTAATATAGTTATTATAACACATAATATACACAATAGCAATCATGATGTCCATAAATTACTATAAAAACAAAATTTAATATTTTTAATGCTTTCAACTAACCATCATCCCCGCCAAACCGCCTTTTCCTTCTCGCGTATTCGGCTAAAATAACATCCACATCCTGCTTTTCAAAATCAGGCCAGTACTTATTCATAAACATCAATTCACTGTAAGCAGACTGCCAAAGCTGAAAGCCGGACAAGCGCTGTTCGCCGGAAGTGCGGACAATAATATCGGGATCTCCCAAATCGCCATTATACAAATATTTCTTTATCATGCCTTCATGAATCTGCTCCAATTTAATGTTGTTCTTCAGCATCTTGCGCATGGCGTCAACTATTTCAGCCCTGCCCCCGTAATTAAGGCATATATTTAAAACTGCTTTGGTGTTAGTTTTTGTTTTATTGATTGCGTTATAGCAAGATTCCGGCAGATCTCCGGGCAATTCATCAACGCGCCCGCTCACTAAAACGCGGTATCCTTTTTTATCTGCATCTTCCGCTTCTTCGTTAATCGCTTTTTTAATTAATTTCATTAAATAATTAACTTCATCCCGCGAACGGCTCCAGTTTTCAGTTGAAAAAGCAAATACTGAAAGTATTTTTACGCCGCTTGAAAAAAACCAATCGGGCGCCAGCTTCATTTTCTGGTATCCCTTCAGATGCCCTTCCATGGTCGTCAGATTTCTTTCGCGCGCCCAGCGCCGGTTGCCGTCTATTATTACGCCGACGTGATTTGGTATTGTGTTTTTTTTATCTTCGCTGTTCATAAATAAATCATTATAAATTATTTATTATTTAGTTAGCGAGTTAACGGGTTAACGGGTTAACGAGTTCTGATTCTTTAATAAAATAAAATATATAAAATAACTCGTTAATCCGTTAACTCTTTAATTAAATAATCAACAATACTTTAGTTAAGTAATATTTTAACCAGTTTAATTCTTTCTCTTGCTCCGCTGATTATTTTAATATTATTTTTATCAACTTTAAATTCGCGCGCTAAAAATTTAATCAGCTCTTGGTTGGCCTTGCCTTTGACTGGCGCTGCCGCGATATTAATCTTGACGGTTTCGTCGCTCATTAATTCCCCAAGTTCACTCTTGGCTGAATTCGGCCTTACTTTAACGCGCAAATACACTTCTTTTTTATTTTTAAGTTGTTCTTTAAATTTTGACAGCATATAAAAACCCGGCTACCTTATGGAATCATACCCCCCGATAACGCCTTTTTTGGAAAGCACGATTTGCCATAATTGGTTTTTTCTCGCGCGAAAAGAGCCGGCGCAAGACAGCAGATAATACCTCCACATCCTATAAAATCTATTGTCGTAATTCTTTTTTATTTTATCCCAATTCGCGCAAAAATTATCATGCCATGCCACAAGCGTCTTGTCGTAATCAGCGCTGAAATTATGCCAATCTTCCATCACAAACAATCCTTCAATCGCTTTTGCTATCTGTTTGATTGACGGCACCATCGCGCCGGGAAAAATATATTTGTTTATCCATGGATCCATAACGGAAACCGACTTGTTGCCGCCGATTGTATGCAATAAAAATAAGCCATCGTCTTTCAGACAGCAAAAAGCGGCTTTCATGTATTTTCTATAATTCTTGCGGCCGACATGCTCAAACATTCCCAAAGAAATTATACGATCAAATTTTTCATTAACATCCCTATAGTCCAGCAGTTTAATCTTTACGGTAAGCCCTTTGCATAAATTGTTTCCAAGCTCAACCTGTTTTTTGGATACTGTAATTCCAACCACCTCGGCTTTATATTTTTCCGCCGCGTATTTGGCAAAGCTTCCCCAGCCGCAGCCGATATCAAGCACTTTCATGCCCGGCTTCAGCCCTATTTTTCTGCAGGTCAAATCAAGTTTGTTTTCCTGCGCTTCATCAAGGTTATTGGCGTTTTTCCAATAGCCGCAAGTATAAGCCATTCTTTTGCCAAGCATGTTTTTATAAAGGCCATTATCTATGTCATAATGTTTTTCACCGATATTAAACGCTTTTCTTTTTGATTGGAAATTAATAATTCTCGCCCATAAAATACGGAAAAATAACGGCAAATTTCTTTTAATTTTTCCTTCCAGCCCGCAGCGAAAAGCGCGATAAAAAAATTCATCCATTCTTTCACAATCCCACCATTCATCCATATATGATTCTCCCAGGCCTAAAGAGCCATGGCTTAAAACTTTTTTATAAAAATTTTCATTATTAACTTTTATATCCCAAGGATCGCCGCCATTAATATCCACACCCGCTAAAGACAATAATTCTTGAGTAATGTTTTTAAATTTACGCGATTTCATATTATTTAAAAATTTACGCGCTTAAACATAGTTTACGCGAATTTTATATATTACTGCATTGTTAAATTGTTAAATTGCTAAATTGTTTTATTGTTAGCAATGTAACAATTTAACAATGTTTGCTAGAATGTTTTAGGCAGGTAAAATAATAGTATTAAAAAAATAGCATTTAAACGCGCAATTCCTGTTATTGATTTAAATCCCCTCTGCTTTAAAAATAATAATCAAAGTTCTGAGTAATATTTTTATGTCCAACAAAACTATTTTAAATGAATAATTATTCAAACAAAAATTAATATAATCTCTGTCCAGTTTGTCTTGGCTGATCCCCTCTTCTCCTTTGTGCGATTGATAATTTCCCGTTAGCCCTGCTTTAATTTCCGCCTTGGTGGTTATGCCGCTGTTTAATATTTTTTGATAATTAACAGTATTAACCGGCCTTGGGCCCACCATGCTTAAATTGCCTTTTAGGACATTAAACAGCTGCGGCAGTTCATCCAAATAAATTTGTTGCGCGATATGCCCTACTTTGGATAAGCCGTTTTTGCTGTGCTCCAATACCTTGGTATGGATAAATTGCCCATGGCTTTGCATGGCTTCTATCGCTTCCGGATGGAATATATTGAATTTTACGAAATTAAACGGCTTGCCCTGCGAGATCCTTGTCTCAACATAAAACAATGAAGCAAAAATGTTTCCGCTCAAAATATGCTCAATAAAAATAGCGAAAAGTATAACCGCGAAAACAGGAGAAAGCACAGTCAGTAAAAAAGCTGAGACAACAATATCAAACGCTCTTTTGGCTTTTGGTATTTTTATTTTTTTAATATTCGGCTCATTATAATTATGCATAAATATTTTTATCTTGTAAACCAACTGAATTAAATGTCGGGGTACCCGGAATTGAACCGGGGTTACGCGCTCCCGAAGCGCGCGTACTACCGTTATACTATACCCCGTATTTTGGCTTAACAATAGCTTGATTAAACCTATTTAAATATAGTATAGCAAAAATCGCCGAAATTGGCGATTTTTTTACGAGCTCCAAACCCCCTGTTTTAATTCTTTTAGCATTTCCCCCATTTAAAATTTGGGTGGCGTTTTTCATACTCTGCGGCAGATTTTTTTGTTATTTTATGCCACGGTATATCCAAGTGAGCCCCAACTATCAAAGCAAGGGCGCGCAGGGTTTGGATATCAGGCATATATTTTATTTTATTATTATTTATCAATCTTGGGTTCGCTAAAATCACCTGATTTAATATCTTCAACAAACCCTTCTAGTCCTTCTTGGTCTAGCTCAAGCTGTTCTTCAATGGCCATTAATTCTTCGCGCAAAGCTTCTTCGTTTTCTTTATCGCTTGTTTCCTCTAACTCTTTTTTTATTTCCTGAGCTCTGCTTAACATAGCTTCCAAATATCCTTCCATTTCCTCTCCCATTTCTTCTACCTCTTCTACACTCATCTCCCTCTTTTCCTTTTTTTCTTGATTTTGCTCCGGCTCATTTCCTTGATATGGCTGATTAAATTTTTCAAAACTATTTCCCCCCATATTATTTAATTATTTTATTATTTCTTTATTATATATTTAACAAGATTTTTAAAGCTAAACAAAGATCCTTCCCGCGCTTTGTTTATTTTGAATGTTGTTTTTACGAGCGCTTTGCCGCCGTCAGAAGCATAGATATAGTTTCGCTGATACTCCGGCTGAATAGTGAGCTTGCCGGACAAGCCAAACAGCCCTTTGCCTTCCAGTTCGTTATAGACGAACCCTTCGCAGATGTCTTTTACAGTGATGTTAGTTTTTAAAATTGTTTTCATATTATTTTTTCTTGTTTTTCGATTTTGGTTTTATAAATTTCACTATCTTTACCGAACTATCTTTTGTTTTTGATACTTCAAGATAATTAGGTTTTTTGTCTGATTCCCAAAATTCTTTAATTGGATGTTTTATTTTTGCCATAATTATTTTTTATTTCCACCTAATAATTTCTTATTTTTTGATTTCTTTATTCTCGTTTGCGCTTTTCCAATAGCATCTGGGGTTGGAAGTTTTTCTGGCATAGTTCCACCTAAAGCCGTGATTGTATTTCGAACTTTTTGGCCAACTTCATAATGCGCAAGGTTTGCATTTCCCTGCCCTTTTATATTTTCACGTTTTATCTTTGCATCTGTTTGAGTGGCGCGGAATAGATTGGCCGCTAGCTCTTCGCTATTCATATGGTCAAGAATTTTTTGCGGTTTCTTTAACTTCTTTTTTGCATGAATATCTTGCATTGTTAATCCGCCATACAGCCCTTTATAACCATAATTTTGGAAAATTGCATAACTTTCGACTCCAGCCTCGGAAGCAGTATGCATCAAGTTTATATTGTGCTTCTTCATTTCCTCACGCAAGAAAACACGGTTGTGATCTTCAATTAGATTATCTGTCTTTTCCTGTCGACGAGTTTGAATCGCAAAATATGTTTGTCCTTTTGCCACAACAACTTTTGTCGGGTTAGAGTTTTGGACTATCAGATAGCAGGCATATCGCGAGAGATATATGGTTTCCAGCGGTTTTTCCGCTCCAGAGCCAATTTGAACCATCTCGTTGGCGTCAACGAAATGGTTGTGGATAACTTCGCCGCTATTTTCACAAGCAGTTTTAGCCTTATTAACTGCGGTCAAAAAATTACGGTAATCAACATAATCAAGCTCTTTGGCAAGTTCCCGAGACGACCAGTACTCTTTACCGTTTTCGTCTAATCTCTTTATCTTTTCGAATTGATTTTCTTTCATATATTTTAGTTTATATTGGTCTTAGTAATGTAAACGTTTTGGGCTATTTTGTTTATATTGGCAAGCGAGATATAAACTAAACGCATTTTAATTTTTATCTTTAATTTTTTTCTCCACCTTTTTCTCTAGAAATTTAATGTTTTCCAAATATGCTTTTTCAACAGGAGCAAGCGTTTTAGCTTGAAATTTTCTGTATTCTTTGGTCGCCTTTTCTAAAATTCTCCCATTTTGTGGGCTTTTTTTGTTTCCTCGTCTTGTTTTTCAAGCCACAAATCGTAATCTGACTTCTTTTCACTCTTTTGCTTAGTAAGAATGTCAAGAGCTGGCTGACCTGTTTCAGCATCCACAAACTTTGCGCCTGTAGTTTCTTCAAAGAATTTCATGAATGCTTCAGCATCAATAATTGGTTTTTGCATAGAGGTTCTCATATTATTTTTATCTTGTTTATCCATAATTTTTATCTTTCGCAAATATTTTTCCCGCCTGCCGACAGGGATAGTGATGAGGGATAGTGATGGCGGTTTTTAAAATTGTTTTCATATTATTTTCCCTTGCCAATTAATTTTTGAATATCTTCCTGGCTAAATTCCTTTTTATAATCAATCAATTTCGGAATCCACTATTCGCCCTGTTTTATTGGGTTTTAATCCATTGCCAGAATTGGCAATGGATACAAAATAATCCAAATTTTCCACAAAATCATACTTTTCAATTCTGTCTTTAATCCAATTCGCGAAAAATTTTCCAACTCCAAGCCATTGATGCAATTCCCTTGCATTAACAAATCTTTTTTTCTCGCCATTAAAATCTTTTTGGATGACTTTAATGTTTATTAAATCGTTCATATTTTTATTTTAACACAACTTGTCATGTTATTTTATTTTACTTCAATTGCACGAATTTTATTTGAAATGCTTAACATTATATCAGCCGTACAAAGAATGATATTTGCTGTTTCCCAAGAATCTTTGTCTTCTTTGGGATAATACCTGATATTGGTGAAATCATAGATATAGAATATTTTACTATCGGTTGTTTCGATTTTATAGATATATTGCTTTATTACTTCGGGTAAATCCTTAATCCCTATATTTTTTAATTCGTTTAAATCTTTCAACTTCTGTAATATTTTTTTGACATCATGCCCGTATGTTTTGATAAGTTCATCTTCGGAAATGTTAGCGACCATCACCAATATAGATTTAAGCATCAACTCAAAAGCGTATGAAAGTAAAATATAATATGATCTGAAACGGGGTTCGTCTTCGGTAGCGTCGCTCACTATAAAATCTTTAACTAGTTTAACTGACTGACAAGCCCAATCATTCCAATATTTAGCAGTTCGCTGGAAGAGATATTTATTCATAAAAATTATTTCTTCTTATGTTTAATTAAAACTCTAAAATACGGACATTTTCCATCTTTTAATCTCAAGTCCTTATCATCGTTTCCGTGTCTGAATTTTACAATCTCAAACTGCTCCGGACAATACTTATCCAAAAAACTAATCGGCACGCCCATTACGCCGTCATAATCACTCGGAATAGAATCCGTAAACGGCACTTCTATGGCGTTGTAATTATCATACTTATCATACGCTTTTTTTCCTTTAATGTCTTTGTGCTTGCTGTATTTCAAATTATTTTTCATTGTCATTCATTGCAATGGCTGGTGGCGTCGTCCGTGGTCAAGATTAGTAAACCAACACACATTGCGGAACTTCACTAAACCTGTTTTTACATCATAAACTCCCGAAGCAAAATCGCGCGTATTTGGCGTAAAGAAATATGCGTTACCGGCGCGAAAACCATTTCCCAGCCACATTTTATTTTCTTTAATCAGTGGAAAAAATTCCTGAACCACATACTCTTTGTTATGTGATGTATATTCCAAATTTATTATGATTTAATTTTCTCTCTAATCATTTTGAAAGCATCTTTCTTTAGGGATATTAGCAGTCCTACAAAAATTAAACTAGCTATCCAAATTTTGATAGGCATAAAAAGCCAACCCAAGATTAAATCAAGAAAAAATATTATTAAAAATATAGGTATCCATTTATGTGCTGTTATAGCCGCTTCTGTATATTCAGGGTTGGACCATGTTTTGAACGCCTTTTCAAATCTTTCAGGATCAAACAAATCCAGCCCTTGTGTTCTCACATGCATACCAAGTTTTTCATTATAAAAATATTTTTTCTTGTCATCCCATGTATATCCTTTGCTAACTATAGTATCTAACAATTTTTCAACATCCTCTTTTGGGCGATTTTTTAATCTTGGGTTGGCTTCTGTTATGTCTTCATAAGATGGTTTCATATTTTTAGTTTAAATAATAAATTTGTAATATATTTCACTCAACAAGTTATATACAAACTTATTGTTTTTTTATTAAAAATTAGTTGAAAAATTCCTTAAAAATTCTCACCATAAACTGGCTATAAAAAGAAGTGTGTTATTACCTACACTCTACCATTTCCCCTAAAATTTTTCAAACCCTCACAAATCTGCTAAACTATAGTCATGACCGAAGAAAACTCCTCCTACGTTCCGCAAGACGAAACTCCGGAGGATAAAAAAACAATTCAAACAGAAAATAATAAATAAAATAAACTCGGCTCTTTTGGTGCAAATAAGCCGAGTTTAAAGCTAAAAAACCGCCCTATTTCTAGAACGGTTTTTTTATTATTATTTATTTTTGCTTAAACAAACTGTTCAAAACATAGCTTATGGCTGACAAGACAATACTGAAGCCAAGCGCCGCCCAAAAACCGCTTACTTCAAAACCCTTTATGATTGATGAAGCCAGCAAAATCAGCAAGCCGTTAATGACAAAAGTAAACAAGCCAAGAGTGAGAATATTGATAGGCAGTGTAAAAATTATTAAAATCGGCTTAATAATGACATTAATAATGCCCAAAAACACTGCCAGCCACAGCGCGGCCCACAGCCCGCTAATGCTAACTCCCGGCAGTAAATAAGCCGTGATTAAAATTGCCGCGGCTGTAACCAGCCATTTTAAAAGTATAGACATAGTTTTAAATTATTCTTAAAAATTGTGGACCTGAGGGGATTCGAACCCCTTACCCCCGCAATGCGAATGCGATGCTCTACCAACTGAGCTACAGGCCCTTTTGAATTTTCGATTTTAGATTTTAAATTTTCGATTAAAACTTTAAAATAAAAATCTTATTAATCATATAAACCCCGCACCTTTTGAGCAGTTGTTTTTCTGCATCAAAGATGCTCTGCTCAAAAGGTGCGTGGTAAATCCCTGCAAAAAAAATTAGCAGGGATTAACATGATTTCTGTGATGCTATTTTGCCAGCTCCATACTTTCAACCACCACATCCTCAATCGGATGATCTTGCTCATTAACCTCAACGGCTTCAATTTTTTCCACTATGTCCATGCCCTCAACAACATAGCCGAAATTAGTGTGCTTGTTGTCCAGCCATGGAGTCGCTTCACTGGTGACAATAAAAAATTGCGAGCCGTTGGTGTTCGGTCCGGAATTCGCCATGGCCAAGCTTCCGCGAACTAATTTATGGCTGTTAAATTCATCTTGAAAACTGTAGCCCGGACCGCCCGTGCCGTCATTTGACCAATCATCGTCTTTGCTGTTCGGATCACCGCCTTGAATCATAAAATCCTTCATTACTCTATGAAATTTCGTGTTATTGTAAAATCCTATTTTAGCCAGATTTAAAAAATTATTCACGGTTAACGGAGATTCCTGCCCGTAAAATTCCACTTTTATGTCGCCAAAATTAGTTTTGATAATCGCTTGATTGAATTCAGCGATTAAATTTTCCAATTGAACTTGCTGTTTCGCCTGCTCGCCTTGCGCGCCGCTCTGCCCTGATTCTTGATTTGGCGCTGCCTCCTGTGTTTCGCTATTTTTTATAGCATTAATTTTGTTTACGACATCACTGTCATTGTAAGCAATGGAATCGCTTGAAATATTTTTTTCATTCATAACTTTTTTTTGCGGAGCGGAAGAGCATCCGGCGATTAAAATTAATAAACTGAATAATAATAAAAAAATCTTCATAAAAATTCACTTTAATTAATAGTTATAAAGTTATATTGTTACGCGTTACGCGTTACGCGTTACGCGTTACGCGTTACGCGTTACGCGAAAATCACTTCACCCAAAACTCCTTCTTTAATTCGCTGTCATCTTCCATTTTCCTGTCTTCAATTTTTTCTTTTGCTCGGCCGCGCAATTCTTTCAATTCCATTTTATTTAATTCTTGGCTTCTGTTTTCTAAATATTTTTTATTATTCAGATTAGGATCATCAACGACTTCGGACAGCAAAACATCCAAAATCGCTCCGATTTTCGGGCTTGGTTGAATTTTTAACAGCTTCATTAATTCATCTCCGTTTATTTCCAACATCTTTACGGACAACGGATCCTGGCGCACTTTTTCCATCATGTATTCCAAATGACGAAGTTTATATGGCTTGGCTTTGGGCACGCCGGAACCGAGCCGGTCCGCTATTCGCAGATCAATCAAGTCTTTCAAGTTTTCTTCTCCTACTTTTTTAATCAAGCGCCGCACCGAGCTTGCTGTCACTTCGTCAACATTGTAATAAAACATATGGTTGCGTATTAGAATTGTAACTTTATCAATGTCATCATTGGAAAACTTCAAACGCCCCATAATCTTTTTGGCGATTTTCGCGCCCGCTATGTCATGATTATAAAAAGTAACGCCGCCGTTGATGATTTTTTTTGTCTGCGGCTTGGCAATATCATGAAGCAGAGAGGCAAGCTTAACGCGCCAATCCTTGTTTGGACAAAATTTCAATGACAATACGCAATGCCTGAAAACAGAATGAATATGATGCTTGCATTGCCCCACCCCCACTCCTCTTTCCAGCTCCGGCATAATATATTGAAGCAATTTATTTTGATATAAAAGCATTATGCCTTCGTAAGCTTTTCCAGACTTCAATATTTTTATCAATTCATCTTTTATTCTTTCATTGGCAATGAATTTTATGCCGCCTGCCATTTTTTTAATCGCCCTTTCTGTCTTCGGCTCAATGTCAAAATTCAACTCGCAAGCCAGACGAATCGCCCGCATCATGCGCAAAGCGTCTTCCTTGAACCTGTCGGACGGCTCCCCCACCGCCCTGATAATCCTTTTCTTAATATCTTTCTGTCCGCCGAATAAATCAATAAGAATATAATCTTTTGTAATTTGATCCCGCATAATATTGCGGGATGAAATTTGTTTGTATCTTGTATCTTGTATCTTGGAATTTATCCCAACAGCCATTGCATTTATAGTAAAATCTCTTCTCTCTAAATCCTTATCCAAACTATCCTCAAACCTAATCTCGTCCGGATGACGCCTGTCAGAATATCCCTGTTCACTGCGATAAGTCGTCACCTCAACAACTGTCTTGTTTTCGTCCTCCTTCGCTAATGCTTCGGCGGATAAATGTTTTAGTGTTTTAGCGTTTTCGTGTTTTCGTGTTTTCGTGTTTTCGTGTTCTACGGGAATAATTACAGTCCCAAAAACATTCTCATACTTTCCGTCGGGAAAAATCTTTAAAATTTCTTCCGGCTTGGCATTAGTGGTAATATCCCAATCTTTCGGCTCCTTTGCCATTAACAAATCACGCACGCAGCCGCCCACTACATACGCCTCATAACCTGCTTTTTCCAGTTTGTCTATTATGTTTTTTATGCATTTCGGTATGTCCATACTCAAAACTATATAATAATTTTTAATATTAGTCAAAATAAAATCCCGCATATTCATACAATGCAGGATAAAAAATGTGGCGAATCTTTAATCCGCCCGTTACTGAAAAAATCAATAAATTGTGCCTGCCATATTTATTGATCATATAAATCTTATAAACCCCGCGCCTTTTGAGCAGTTATTTCGCCGCATCAAAGATGCTCTGCTCAAAAGGTGCGGGGTTAATCTGATTCATAAGATTGTTTTTATAATCTCCTCAACCACTTCAATGCTACCCATGCAATCATTCCTCCGGTTACAGCTGTGGCGAACTGAGGCCAGCTCATCATCTGCGCTATTTTTACAGCCAGCTCTTGTTTGATTAATAATTTGGAAATAATATTAACGCTAAAAAACAAAAAGCTGAATTTCAAACCGGCGCCGACTAACACGCCAATCCAATAATTCTTGGCGTTGTTTGGCGTTGTTTGGCGTAAATTAGCAAAATAATCAACGCAGAGAACCAAAATCACATTGCCAATCATTATAAACGGAACAACCGGAGCCAGAATTGCCGGCAGAAGCCCGCCGGCCAAAGCCATCATACTGGGAACAAGACAAAGCACTAATGCGCTTCTTACGCCAAGTAAAAATAATGCTAAAATCAAAATAGCATTAACAATCGGCCCTGTTATGAATTGCGCATGAATTACAAAAGGCAAAAAAATTGCCGCGCCGGCCAATCCTAAAAATTGAGCCGTGGCGCGAACATCAACCCGCGCCATTATTTGTTCTTTTGTGTATAGCATATTTTTCTCGTAACTCATAACGCGTAACGATTTATTATATAAAATTATTAAACAG
>JAZDKT010000021.1:0-6746 GCA_043802685.1 Candidatus Falkowiibacteriota bacterium
AAATAATTTTATGTCATTGACAAAAACGGTTATTATATGTAATGTATAATTGAATTATTGAAAAATTAGTACTTAAAAAAATTGTTCATTTTATATACAATAAAACTATCAAAAGGAGGGAAAATATGCCAGCAATATTCGGTTTAGATTTTGGAACAACAAATTCCGCGTTGTCTGTAAATGTTGGCGGAGAAGTCAAAATAGTTGATATTGATAGATTTAATATCACAGGCAAGACTTTGAAGTCAATCATTTATTTTGATCCGGAAGAGAAAAAATTTCATGTTGGCCAGCAGGCGGTGAATCATTATATTGAAAACGATGCATTGGGCCGCTACATTCAGTCCATTAAGGCTTTTTTGTCCGACCAAAGTTTTGAGTATACAGAGATAGGGGGAAAAATTTATAAACTTGATCAATTAATCGCAATTATTTTACGCAACATCAAAGAGCAAGGACAAGAATATTTAGGCGAAGAATTAAATCAAGTCGTTTTAGGGCGCCCGGTTATTTTTTCAGAAGATCCTGATAGGGAAAAGTTAGCCGTTGAAAGATTGCTATCAGCAGCTAAACTTGCCGGTTTTAGTGAAATTCATCTGCAATATGAACCGATTGCGGCCGCGCTGGCTTTTGAGAGTACCTTACCCCAAAATGAAGAAAAGATTGTTCTGGTTGGAGATTTCGGCGGCGGCACTTCAGATTTTACAGTTGTTAAAACAAAAGGGGGACGACATAAACAAAAGATTGATCGTAAAAATGACATTCTCGGGCTCGGCGGCGTTTATATAGGCGGAGATGCTTTTGATTCGCAGTTGATGTGGGGAAAAGTGGCATATTATTTTGGCAAAGATGTGAGAGTAAAAGCGCTGATGGGCGATTTTGACCTGCCGGTTCCTTCAACAATCCTTAGTGATTTGCGCAAATGGCATTTAATTCCGCAATTACGGATGCCGAGAACAAGGCAGTCCATCAAGGGAATCAAGTATCAGGCGGATAAGCCGGAATTGATAGAAAATTTGGAAAATCTCATTGATGACAATTACGGTTATATGCTTTTTCAAGCTATTGAAAAAGCCAAATGCGAATTATCATCGTTTTCTTCCTCAGTGATTAATTTCAAAGAGCTGCATCTTAAAATTCAAGAGAACATTAGCAGGGGTGAATTCGAAAAATTTATTGCCCTTGATATTCAAAAAATTAAAGATTGCATTGAGGATGTGGTCAGTCAGGCAGGGATAAGCAATAGTGATGTTGAAGTTGTATTTTTAACAGGAGGATCATCTCATATACCAATGATTAAAAAGATTTTTTCAGAAAAATTTGGAGGTGAAAAAATAGATCAAATTAACGCTTTTACCAGTGTTGCCTATGGATTGGGTGTTAATGGAAATTTGTATATTTAATCATTATAATTTAGCAACGGGAAGTATGGCAGCATGCTTCCCGTTTTTTATTTTAAATTTTTACACCCAGCCGATTTTATGGTATTATATAGATGCTATTCTTAGATTAACTTTTATGTTTTTTTCCTTTTTTCACCGCATTACTTGGGCGGCATCAAATATAATAGGCAAGCTGTTTTTAAACCTGAAAGCATCCGGCCGGGAAAATTTAAAAAACTTGGATTCAGGGGGAGTGATTTTTGTTGCCAATCACCAGGGCAGGTTTGACCCTTTTCTGATCGGGGCAAGCATTCCGTTTTCTTATTTTTTAAAAATCAAATGCTTCCGCTACCAGACTTATTATAAATTTATTATCGAAAGATGGTACGGCTTGTTCATCTGGCTGATGGGCGCTTATCCTGTTTATCCAAAAAGCGGGCCGTTGGAAAAAGTTTTGGCAAAAACAGTTAAAATTTTAAAAAACAACCAGAGTATTTTAATATTCCCCGAAGGAAAACTCAATCAATATTTTGATCCGGCAAACGCCAAGCCGGGAATCGGTTATTTGGCGAAAAATTTAAATCCTTTAATCGTTCCGGTTTTTATAAAAAACACGCATAATATAAAATTTTTGGAATTCATTTTACGCAAGAGGCGAGTCAGAATAACATTCGGCCAGCCGTTTCGCTGGCAGGATATTGCTTTGCCGGAAGCGGAATACGGCGAGATAGCCAGAAGGATTATGGGGAGGGTTGGGGAGGCAAGGTTAAACAACATTAAGCATGGAAGAAATATGAAAAAATTCGCTTTTGTAATTCACCCGCGATTAATTGATGATTTTGGCCGCCGGATAGGAAGTCTATTGGGTATTGGCGATAAATGGGGGACGAAAATTTTGCCGAAAAAATTGTCTGAATATTTATTGCGGCATTTAAGGGGCCGCGCCGGTTTTACAATTTGTTCTCGTTTTAATGTTTGGGATAAGGCCGAGGGCTATATTATAGCCGTTCTATTGACGGCAAAACAGATGGTGGAATTGCCCCGCGATTTGGTTGAAAAAAGAATTATTGATACTATTCTGTTCGCCCAGAATAAGCTTGGCGCTGAAAGAGTCGGCCTTGGCGCTTATACCACATCAATGACTGACAGCGGATTGTCTGTTGTAAAAGACCAAAGAATAAAATGCGCCATAACTCATGGAGGCGCTTTTACCGCGTCATCAGCTGTCAGCGCGATACGGCAGGCGGCAATGATCAAAAAAATAAATATTCAGGACAGCGCGATAGCAGTTGTCGGCGCTTACGGAGTTGTCGGCAGGGCGGCGGCGCTGCTTGCTTCAGATTTGCGGCCTAAAAAAATAATAATAACAGGCCCGAAAGAAGAAAAATTAAAATTAATCGCGCAAGAATTAGAAAATGTTTATAGCGGCGAGATTGTAGCGTCAACGGAAAATGAGGCGATAAAAGATTCCGGTATCGTTGTCCTTTGCACTACCGCCGGAAATTCTATTGTAATGCCGGAAATTTTAAAAATAAACGCAATTGTTGTTGACATGGCCCAGCCGCATAATATGACAAAGGAAGTATGCATGGCCAGGCAAGATGTTCTCAGAATTGACGGCGGGTATATGTCAATTCCGAATATTGATTTGCGATTTGAAATGGGACCGCCCAAGGAAGTAACATTCGCCTGTTTGACAGAGACTATAATTTCCGCTCTTATTAATGATCAAAAAAACCATGTCGGGCCGGTTGATATTGAATTTGCTAAATATATTTTTGAAAAAGGAAATGAATTAGGATTTAAACTTGCTCCGCTAACAAGCTTTTCTAAATTAATAGATTTGTAAAATCATGAATATACAATTTTTACCATTGCTAAGCGCCATCTTTGTTTTTTTACTAGGTTTTTTTGTGTTTTTTAAAAATAAAAAATCTAAAGTTAATTTGGTATTTTTTTTATTTTCTGTTTCCATATGCATTTGGCTTCTGGGGACATTTATGATGTTTATCAGTACTACTGATGAAAAGGCTTTTTTTTGGGATAAATTTTGTTATGTTGGAGTTGTTTTTATACCAGTATTAGTATATCATCTCGGGATGCTGCTTATTAAGATTCAAAATAAAAAAAGTAAAATAATTATCGCAGGATATGTTTTGTCGTTTATTTTTTTAATTTTAAATATAACGACAACTTTTTTTATTGATGGAATTTATAAATATTCTTGGGGGGTTCACTCTAAAGCCCAATTTTTTCATCATATTTTTTTAATTTTTTTTGCCGCCTACCTCCTTGTTTTATTTATTGAGCTGTTTAAGTTTTATAAGCATGCGAAAGGAGTGAAGAAAGAACAAATAAAGTATGTGTTTATTTCATTGTTAATACTCACATCAGGCTCTATCGCTTTTTTGCCGGCGTATGGGCTAGGGGTGTATCCATTGGCCTACATGTCCGGCTTGCTTTTTGCGATTATTTTAGCTTATACTATTATCCGCCACCGCCTCATGGACATTAAATTCGTTCTGCGAAAATCATCCGTCTACCTCGCCTCACTCTCAACCATTTTAATATTTGCCATTTTAGCGCAGTATGGTTTTTACAGATTTTTCATGGAGATTTCCGCCTGGACTGATTTCGTGGTTTTGATTTTAGCAATAGCCACCTTTCCTATAATGAATAAATATTATTACCGCTTGGCTAATAAATATTTTTTCACTTCGCTGTACGACAGCCAAGAAGTTATTATTAGTTTGAGCGATAAACTGCGCTCTACTTTGGAATTGAATAAAATTTATAAGTTTATTTCCGAGACATTTATTAATTCATTTCATGTTAAAGCCATTGGCGTGCTGCTTTACGACAAAAAGCAGGATAGCTATACAATAGAATATAATAAAGGATTTGACCTTGGGAAAAGAAGAAAATTCTCAACACTTAATCAGTTAAGGAAAATGAGCGCTGTTCAGGGAGATTCCATTATAATTGAAGAATTAAGGCATACTTCTTACCGTAAGTACAAAGAAACAATAAATACGCTGGACAGCATTGAAGCGGAAGTTTTAACCCCGCTTAACATAAAGGATAAAAATATCGGCTTTATCGCGCTTGGCGCCAAAGAGTCAAAAGATATTTATAATAATGAAGATTTGCAGGTTTTGAAAATTGTAGGAGCGCAATCCGCCATTGCCATTGAAAACGCGCATTTATATAAAGAAACCAAGCAATTTAACATTAAATTAAAAAAAGAAGTTAAAAGAGCCACGGCTGAATTGCGATCAGCTAATGCGACTCTGAAAAAATTAGATGTCGCCAAGAGTGATTTTATTTCAATCGCTTCCCATCAATTGCGCACCCCGCTCACGATAATCAAGGGCTATGTATCAATGCTTTTGGAAGGAACATTCGGCGAGTTGAACCAAAAAGAAGCAGATCCGTTAAAAAAAGTGTACCAATCAAACGAAAGGTTAATTCAGCTGGTTGAAAATCTTCTTAATATTTCGCGCATTGAGTCGGGCAGATTGCAGTTTGATCTTAAAATAGATTCTTTAGAAAGGATTGCGGGCAGCGTGGTGGAAGAATTATCAAATAGCGCTCGGAAGAAAGGGTTAAAGCTAAACTATAAAGGGCCGGCCAAGCCATTGCCAAAAGTTAAAATAGATGAAAGCAAAATTAGACAGGTAATTTTAAACTTAGTTGATAACGCCATAAAATATACTCAGAAAGGGTCAGTTAATGTTTCCTTGGAGACAATTAAAAAAAATATTCAATTTTGCGTTTCCGATACGGGCATGGGAATCAGCGAGGAAGATATGTCAAGATTATTCAAGAGGTTTTCCAGGGGCAAGGATGTTTCGCTTGTTTATGCCAATGGAAGCGGGTTGGGGCTTTATGTAAGCAAAATAATGACAGAAGCTCATCATGGAAAAATTTGGTGCGAGAACAAAGTCGACGGCCAAGGCGCGAAGTTTTATTTTACAATACCGATTGCTTCGCATAACGCATAACGCATAACGCATAACGCATAACGCATAACGCACTAGCGTTGCGTTAAAAACCCCAAAGATTAGCTTGTTTTTGAGGATGCTCTTCAAAATTTTGTAGATCAACTTCTGAAATTAGCTTATCTAAGGGAATTTTATCAAAAAGGGATACGCTCAAAATTTGTAGAATTTCGTATAAATTTCTGTTAATTTTCATTTGTTTTTTCATAATCGCTACGATTAAAAAAGCTGATATTGCGATACAAATTTGTGTCTTTACCGCGTTTTTGGATGTTCCCCAAAATGTATTAATATGCAAATGCTGTTTTATCCATTTAAAAAATAATTCAATCTGCCAACGGTGTTTATATAAATCGGCGATAGTTATTGCATTCAAATCAAAGTTGTTCGTTAAATAAACATAGTATTTACCGGTTTCATTATCACAATATTTTACCCGTCTTAATTTATCTGGATAATATTTTTTAGAATAAAAATGATTTAGCTTAATTATCTGATTGCACCTAAGTCCTGTTGATTTGTCTACTTTTCTAGAATACATTCTGGTTGCTGATATGCTTTTTTTGGCTCTAATGATAAAAAATGCTTTTTGCTTATGTATTTGATATAGTCTTTCAAAATCATAGTAGCCACGATCCATTATATAGTAAGCGCCTTTCTCAAATTGGAGAATATCCAGCAAATTAACATCATGAGTTTTAGCCTCTGTTATTAGGAAAAATGACGGAATATTACCTCTTAAATCCAGTTGTGTATGAATCTTGACGGCTGAATGTCCTTTTTCAAAGTTAGCCCATTTAAACAAACTTAAACACATTTCAATTATCGTTGAATCAAGCGCATACGGAACGCCATCCAAATCAATTTTAAAATCATTGTCATTGATATATAATTTTCTTGCCTTATCAATTAACAGATTAGCAAAATCTCGATATATTCTCCAGTCACGATTTTCATTGGCGCGGGTTAAGGTTGATAGAGTAAGCATGCTAACTCGGAAACCCAAGTGGTATAATTTTTTTCTATGAGCATTAAGGCAGACAACAATTCCAGAAAGACTTTTTAGATTGCCCAGTTGGCCGAACATCATTGCCATAAGCTGATTTCTGCAAGTTAGTTTTCGAATTTTTTTGTTTCCATTGTATTTTTTAACACATTTATCAAATTCATACTGGGAAATAAATTCAATAATTTGCGCAAAAATATATTTACCTTGGTTCATAGATAATTAACAATTTAATTAATAAAAATTTATGTTAATTATCCCACTAATAATTCAAATCGTAAAATTTTAAAAAGTGCAAATTATTGCTAATAATAAATATTATATTAATTTTTAATTCTGTTTAACGCAACGCTAGTG
>JAZDKT010000022.1:0-3250 GCA_043802685.1 Candidatus Falkowiibacteriota bacterium
TATTGTGCATTGAATATTGAACATATTTATGCGTGTTTAATTTTAATTCATCATGAAAATTCATATCGTTACGCGTTACGCGTTACGCGTTATGCGTTACGCGTTACGCGAAAAAATCAGCCACATTCTCTTCTCCAGCCATTCTCCGCTAGCTAATCTTAAAAAATTCCTGGTTATGACTATGGCGCTGAACATGGAAATAAGCACGCCTAGGCCAAGAGTAATGGCAAAGCCCTTTATAATACTGGTTGAAAATTGGATTAAAATAAAACAAGTTATTAAAGTGGAAACATTGCCGTCGCGGATTGAAGGCCACGCGCGCATAAACCCTTCTTCAATCGCGCTGTCCAATGGCTTGCCTGACCGCAATTCTTCTTTGAACCGCTCAAAAATAAGCACATTGGCGTCAACCGCCATGCCGATAGACAATATAAATCCTGCCAGCCCGGACAATGTTAAAGTTACCGGCCACAATTTAAAAATAGCGAGAATTAAAGCTCCGTAAATAGCCAGCGCGAAAACAGCCAGCAGTCCGGGCAATCTATAAAATATAACCATGAAAATCGCCACTAAAATTAATCCTATAATTCCGGCTCTTAGGCTGTTGGCAACGGATTCATGACCCAAGCTGGCTCCCACTGTCTGCTGATTTATTAAATTAATGGGAACCGGAAGCGCGCCGGCGTTCAGGCGCTGGGCCAAAAGCTTGGCTTCTTGAATATTAAAATTGCCTGAAATCACGGCTCTGCCGCCGGAAATTTTCTCATTGACAGTCGGAACGCTGATCGGATAGCCGTCTAAAAATATGGCTACCGGCTTAGTAACATTTCTCTCGGTAATTTCTTCAAACATTTTCGCTCCATCAGTGTCAAATTCCAAAGAAACTTCCGGCGAACTGTCGTTTGGATTAAATTGGACAACCGCCCTTTCCAGATTTTTACCGGTTAATTCCGTATTTTTCCATTCATCCGCCGGGCCGAGAATATCTTCTTGGCTTAAAGTGCGAATTAAAATATGGCTTACCTTGTATTCTTCAACCGCTCTTTCATCCTGCTTATAAATTAAATGGTAGCCGAATTTAGTTTCCACGACATAAGAAATAGTTCCTGCTTCCTGTTCAAATACCGCGTCTTCAAACGGCTTTACCATAGCTCCCCGGCCAAACCAGCCAAGGTCGCCGCCTCTTTCACCGGCTCCGGGCTCGGTTGAATTTTCTTTAACCAAATCAGCAAAATTACCAGGCGTTGCTTTTTCTTTCAAACTTTTTATTTTAACATACGCCTCTTCCTTGCCTAAACCGTTTTCGCACATCTCACTGCCTTCATAACAAATCAAAAGATGCGCGGCTTTTACTTCTTTTTCTTCCTGGTCGGTAAAAGGGTCTTTTTTAATTCTCTTGTCTTCAACTTTGATAATCTCATAACCTTGGCTTGTTCTTGATAAGTCTTCGCTTGTCTTGCCAGGCTCTATGTTTTTAGCCAAATTAAAAATTTCCGAATTGTCTTTTTCAGCTATCCAGCCAAAATCTCCTTTGCTTTCTTTGGTATTTTCGTCTTGATTGTAATCTTCAGCCAAAGCGGCAAAATCTCCGCCGGATAAAACTTTTCCCAAAACTTCCTCTGCCTGTTTTTCCGCCGCAATATTAAAATCATTCAACTGATTTGTCTCCTCATCCGTCAACTCTCTGACTTCATCGCTTTCTTCTTTGAATTCCAGTAAAGGCGTCTCGCCTATCATTTGTATCGCTTCGCCGACATCTTTTACCCCTGCCAGCTCAACAATCACCCTGTAATCCCCGGCCGTAGTCCTGTTAACCTGCACCACCGGCTCGCTGACGCCGAACACATTAACGCGGCGCTCTATAACATCCCGCGCGCCTTCAACCGCGCTGCTTTTATCTTTTTCAGCAATCTGGGAAACATCCGCCTGATAAATCAAATGCGTGCCGCCCAGCAAGTCTAAACCTAATCTAAAATTAATTTCTTTTGTTTGCGGCAATGGCAGTTCATATTTATCAACTGCTTTGTTATAATATTGGCCGGCATCAACCATTGAAGCGCCGACCGCAAGCAAAATTATCAAAACAAAAATCCAGCGCGTTTTGCCCCGCGCGCTTGGCTGGAATAATTTTTGTAAAATATTGTCCGGCATTATTTTTAAGAAGTTAGAAAATAAAAAACACTTTGTAGCGCGGTTATACTTGTTGCGTAATCCACAGTTTAAATTTTGTGTATTATTATTTTAAACCAAACCAAAATAAATTGCAACATTGACAAGAATTAAAAAATATGCTATCTCCTGCTTATATTTCAATATAATCTCCGGACTTTTTATTTTTATAAAAACTCTCCGCTAAATTCTATCTCCACTTTGATACTCCAAAGCATTAAAATGTTATTTTCTTATTTTTTTATTTTATTATTTAATTATTTTTATTATTTTATTACTTCTACTTCCCACAACACTTCTTATACTTCTTCCCGCTGCCACACGGGCACGGATCGTTTCTCCCAACCTTATTCCCGCTCGCGTCCTTAATTTTAGATTTTATTAAATCTATACTGTTTTCGTGTTTTCGTGTTTTCGTGTTTTCGCGCGTGCCGGTCCCGCTACTCGCCTCTACTTGTCTAAAGCCCGAAAACGAAGATGTCCCCTGCTCCATCACCTTTGCCGGCGCGCTAAACTGTTTTGCCCTGTCAGCCAGCCCGGGAGCTCTGAATTCTTGCACTTGGCCTACTTTGAAAATAGAATAAACAACCTGCTTTTGTATCAAGCTGTTAAGCTCATTATACAAGTAATACGCTTCTTTTTTGTATTCAATCAACGGATCGCGCTGGCCATAGCCGCGCAATCCTATCCCCTGCCTCATGCCGGCCATCGCTTCCAAATGCTCTATCCATAATGTATCAATTGATCGGATCAAAACCGCTTTTTCTATTTCTTTCCATTGATGGTTTTGAAGGCGAGACGTCGACATCTCGCCTTCAATGGCGTATTGAAATTGCTCTTGTATTTTTTCATAATTGCTTTTTGCCAAGCCGGCTAAATGCTCAATAATGGCAGTCCTTGCCTTGACCGCGTTAAGCTTCCCCTGATTTTCAGTAAATTCAGCCAAATCGCTTTTTAATTTTTCTTCCACCGGAAAGATGGTTGAAGCAACTTGATAAATTTCTTCCAAATTCCAACCACTAACAACATCCCCCGCGGTATGAAAACCAACAACATGCTCAATCTCACTCTCTATCATCCC
>JAZDKT010000023.1:0-10348 GCA_043802685.1 Candidatus Falkowiibacteriota bacterium
TAAAATGACCTGTCCCAAGACCAGTTTCCATTAAACCGCCGTTTAGCTCAAGGTCATAAGCCAATACCTGATTAACATTAGCACATACTAAAAAACTGCTAACAAAAAATACGCTTAAAATAACTATTAAAAATTTTTTCATATTTTCATCCCGCGCCTTTTGAGCAGAAAATAATTTTTTAAAAAAAATCAAAACATACTTTTTATAAACCACTGCTCAAAAGGCGCGGGGCTTATTCATGCTTAAAGATTATGTCAACTAATAGAAACTTTTAAATTCTTATTAAAAGCAGCGGCAACTTTACTTAAAATATCAATGGTAAAATTTTGCTGTCCGCTTTCCATTCTGGCAACATTACTCTGCGTAGTTCCTATTTTTTTGGCTAATTCTAATTGAGTTATCTTTTGCTTTTTGCGCAACTGCAAAATCTGATAAGCAATTTCCAACTGCTTGCCGTATTCATCATATATTTTTTTTAGCTCCTTGTCTTTAAGCTGTTCTTCTAAATATTTCTGAAAATCAGTAGCTTTATTTGTTTTATTCATACAAGCGAGGATTATTTATCGCATCTTGATAATTTTGGACAGCTTTTCCAGTCTCTCTTCTCGGCGTTTTGTTCGTTTTCTTTAAAAAAGAGTGCAATAAAATAATGGTTTTATTAATAAAAGCAAAATAAAAGATTCTATGCCTATTATGCGAAAAGTCCACTTTTAATTCTCTGATTTTACCCGTGATATGCTTGGAGTAAGGTTCGTCTAAATACCCATTGCTCTGTCTTAAAAATTCAATATATTTAAGAATTTTTGCTTTATTTTTATGATCCAATTTTTCTACATGTTCCAAAACAAACTCTTTTCCATTTTGGCTATTTTTATAAAATTTTACCCTATACCCTGCATTGTATATCATATATGATATCTTGTCAAATAAAACTTACATCGTCATTTCTCCGCCAATATACGCGGTTATGGCATAAGCCGATAAAACTATAATCAACCCGATTACCGCGGAAACTATCAGATCCTTGGCCTTGGCGACTTCCTGCTCGTTGCCGCGCGCCATCATCCAGATAATCCCGCCGTAGATCATTAATATTAAAAACAAAATGCCGATAAAAGCCAAAGCCGAGCCGACTACTTTGCCGATAATTGTTGAGGGGCCCTCTAACTCAAAAGGGATATCTCCGCCAAAAGCCTTCCCGGCAGTATCGCCAAGTCCGTAATCCTTCGCTTCCGTTGTGCCGTTCGCAGCTGCCGCCCCTTGAGCTAAAACAAAAAAAGCCATTACAAAAATGGTTGATATTATTATGATGCTTTTTATCTTTAATAGCTTTTTTAAATTCAAGAGCATAATAATTATCCTTAAAGCATAAAGGGGAAATGCTGTTTTACGCAAATTCCAAATCTTAAATCACAAATAACAAAAAAAACAATTATCAAAATCACAATGACCAAAATTTTATTTTAAATTTGGAATTTGGAATTTATTTGTTATTTGTAATTTGTAATTTGAGATTTTATATTACATCCGCCGCCCTAAACGCGAAAACAATTTATTCCCGTCCATGGCAGCGGATTCCAAATATATAATTGAAATCCGCTATTTTAAAAAACAGTTCTTTAAAATATCACTATGTTACAATGGTTGACATCTGGTTGATTACAAATGTCGTGATTGCCCACGCGGACATTATAATAATCAAACCAACCACGCCTGCTACAATCATCTTTTTCGCTTCTGCTATTTTATCTTCGCCTCCGGCCGCGGTCAGCCATTTGAATCCGCCGATCAGAATAACCACTACGGCTATCAAGCCCAAAAATGTCATAATCACCTGAATCAAACTTACAGCGGCATCTCTTGGGTCTGCATTGCCCAATCCAAGATTTTCAGCATAGTTAAAGCCAAAATCCGCGGTCGCCTGCGCGCTTACGGGCAGCGCGATAGCAAACGCAGGAGCCATAACAAGCATAAACACAATTAAAGTTGTTATTTTTTTCATATTCCACCCCCTTTCTAATATGCGGCAAGCATAAATAAAAAATTTTACAATGCTTATCCGTTAAAAATTAAATTAATTATAATGCTAATCTGGCGAATAAACGCCAATCAACTAATCGCTAATATGCTAATAGATAATATTCGCAATTCGCGGATTTGCATTTATTAGCGGATTAGCATTGTAATGTTATTTTACCACATCTATAATTTTAAGACAACGCAAGCCGATTAAAAATATGCTACAATAATAATATTATAAATAAATGAAAATACGAGAATATAAAAACATGAAAACATATCTAAAAAATATTCTTGTATTCTCGTATTTTTATATTTTCATTTATGCGTAAAGGTAATTTTTCAAAAATATTCTGTGTTTTGTTTTATATTTTTGTATTTCTGTTTTTGCTTAAAAATTCCTACAACTATCTTGACCCTGATCTGGGCTGGCACTTGAAAGTGGGCGAGCGGATTATGACAGAAAAACAAGTGCCGAGTATTAATTATTACAATTATACCCTAAATAATAAAAAATGGGTAGACCATGAATGGCTCAGCAATGCCGGCATGTATTTACTGTATAAAAATTTCGGGTATGCTTCGCTCAACTTTTTATTCGCGCTGGTTTTATTAACAGCATTAATAATTTTAAATGTCTTCACCAAAAAACTCCTGCCAAGAGAGCGGGGGACTCCTTTTTTTATTTTTTTACTGCAATTTTTAGGGCTGATGGCAATGCTGCCGCATATCGGTGTCAGGATTCAAGAAATAACTATTTTAAACCTGTTGCTGTTGATTATACTTATTCACCGCTATGAAAAAACAAAAAATCTAAAAATACTTTTCGTTCTGCCGTGTTTTTTTTATTTTTGGGCATGCCTGCACGCTGGATTTTTAATCGGCTTGTTTATCCTCGTATTGTGGATGGCTGTCAGATTGGCTGAATTATTCATTAAAAAATACTGGAATCCAAGTTTCCTTGATTTTAACCATGACTTGAAGATAAGGCATATTAAAAATGTTTTTCTGTTTTCAGTATTGAGCGCGCTGGCGACACTGATAACACCGTACGGACTTGAGCTTTACTCTTTCTTAAGCGGCTACAAAGATACTTATTATTTAAAGCACATCCAGGAATGGCTGCCGATATATTATACGCCTATTATGCTTTGGCAGCTGCTTTACGAGTCAATAGCGGCTGTGGCAATTATTCTTGTAGCTTTGTTTTCCATAAAAACAAAGGGGCGTGAATACAAGATTAACCTTTGGCAAATGGCTGTGTCCGCGCTCTTTTTAATTCTTGCCATGAAATCAAAAAGGCATTTCCCTTTATTTTTTATTGCCTCTTTCTCAATGATGACAGGGTTTTTCTCAAGCTATTTAAAAATTCCGCGAGAAATAATGCCAAGGGAAAAATCAAAGCCAATGCTCTTTGTCAAAATTTATGTAATTGCCGGCTTGTTTCTTGTATCGTTTCTCCTGCTGGCGAGAATGAATTTTACGCGCGATCCCTTTGCTTCTTTCTGCGGGAGCTATCCTTGCGAAGCTGTTGAATTTTTAAAAAGCAATCCGCGATACCATGATTTGAATATTTTTAATACTTACGGCTGGGGCGGATATTTGATCTGGGTCTGGCCGGAAAAGCAACTGTTTATTGACGGCCGCCTTCCGCAATATGAATTTGCCGGACACACCATGATGGAGGAATATCATGAATTTTTTAATGAAGATGAAAATGAAATAAACAATAAACTAAAACAATACGATATTAAGCTGGTCTTATTAAAAAAAGACAGGCCGCGCAAATTAAACTGGTTTGAAGAATATATTCTCCAGATGAACCAAGAAAAAATTAATAAAAAAGAAAATGAACTGGAAAACTTCCTGGATAATTCCAATTCTTGGCGAAAAATATACAGCGACAACACGAGTTATATATATGTTAGCTTAAAATAAATTTCCGCCAGACTGTCCAAAAACTGCTTCTACCGACTTTTTTCTCCAGAGGCGGATCAGCCTCTGGCTGAAAGTCGGATTTTGAAGCTTTAGCTTCGCTAATGTTAGTGGCTAAAGCCACTAGAACCCGAGCTAAAGCTCGGTAGAAGGATACTTTTTAGACAGTCTGAGTTAAAAAGGTAAACTTGCTAATACCGGCTTATTTAACTCCTATTAAATAGAGCGGAAATTGAAAATATATAATTTTATGTTAAAAAATAATCAGACAAAAAAACTCATTGTCTTGGGAGTTTTAATGGAGATAATTTATCTTTTATTTTATTTTGTTGAACCGCTAAGAAAAATTTTAGGCGACGATAAGATTACATTGAGCAACAGCGGTATTTTTTTATCAATAGTTCTTCTGCTGTTAATGCTGATTTTTTTATATACACTCGCTTTCAAGCAAATAAAACATAATAATTATTATTTAAAAATACTTTGGGGCTTTATTCTTGTGTTCAGCATCACTTGCCTTTTTTTATGGCCGATCGGTTCTACTGATGTTTTTACATATATAAATCAAATACGCGTTTCGTCTGCGCACCATGCCAACCCCTATACAGTGCCTTATAGCGCTTTTCCCGATGATGCTTTGTATTATTTTATCAATACGCACTGGACGGAGAACACTTCTCCTTACGGCCCGCTGTTTATCGGCATAGGCAGAATTTTGGCTTTGGCCGGAGGCAGCAGCTTAATTTTAACGCTTTTTATATTTAAATTGTTTTTTGTTTCAGTCCATATTTTAAACTGCCTGCTGATATACAAAATATTCAAAGACGAACGGGCGCTGCTTTTGTACGGCTGGAACCCGCTTATTATTTATGAATTTGCCATCAACGGGCATAACGATGTTTTAATAATTTTTTTCCTGCTATTAAGCGTATTTTTCTTGCTGAAAAAAAGCGGATTTAAAAATCATATTTTCTCATGGATGTTTTTGCTCGGCTCTGTTCTGATTAAATACATTACTGTTATTTTCGCTCCGATTTTTTTATTGGTGCTGCTCGCAGGCGCGCGCGGCAAAAAAGAAAGGGTGATTTTCTTATCAATAATTTCTTTAACATCCGCGCTGATGTTTTTTGTTTTCTTTTTTCCATATTGGCAGGGCTGGCAGACATTTTCCGGAATACTGTCAGTCTGCAGCCCCCCGAATAAAATATTTTCGGCAATAGCGATATCTTTGTCAGCCATTATGTTTTGCTTGATGAAAATTCCCAATCCTTATTATTGGGGGAGGATGTTCGGCAAAATTATATTTATTTTTTCTTACGTTTTTATTCTGCTAAAAATGCTTATCAACTTTAAGAAACTTACAAAAAACAGCGCGATAAAATACAGCTGTTTGACCATGGCTATTTTTCTGGCTTCTTTTTTAAACTGGGTGATGCCCTGGTATTTTACTGTTTTAATCACTTTGCTGATCTGCTATTTAGCCGCTTATAATAATTACAAAAAGATAGATTATGTCTACGGAATTACCTTGTTCGGCGTGTTGTATTATATAGTTTTGAGATAGCTATTTAGCCTTCTACCGAGCTTTAGCTCGGGTTCCGGATGCTTTAGCATCTAGTGTGATTGAGGCTAAAGCCTCAAAACCCGACTTAAAAGTCGGTAGAAGGCTAAAAGAATCACCAACCCATGAATATAGTTTAGAATAAACTTTAAAACAATGTTTACACACATTAATTACAATTACATAAAAAATAAAATCTTAACCGCGGACTTCTTGTGGTGGCTGACTTTATTTTTATTCATGCTGATTTTCCACTCCCGGCATTATGTGAACAGCGATGAAGGCGTAATTCTTGAGGGCGCTTGGAATTTGATAAATAACCGAATTTTATATTTTGATTTTTTTGAATTTGTTCCGCCGGCAAGTTTTTACGCCGTGTTTTGGATTTGGAAAATTTTTGGAGCCCACTACGCCGCGGCAAAATTAATCGGCCTCTTGGCCATATTTTTTAGCGCGATCGGCATTTACAAAATAGCGCGGCTAATATCAAAAAATAAATTAATTTACCTTATGCCCGCTCTTTTTATCGCCTCCTCTTTTAGCTGGCCGATTATTAATCATAATACTTTTATCCTGCCGTTTATTGTCTGGGGAATTTATTTTTTTATTAAAGCTGTTAATAATTTTTCCGCAAACCCCGTTAGACACACACCGCTTGCCCCATTAAACAATTCTTCATCTATAACGAATTTGTCTAACGGGGCAAAAGACTGCGCTACCAGCGGCGCCTTGCTTGGGCTGTCTGTTCTATTCTTACAGCATAAAGGGATTATTGTATTATTCGCCTTGTTTCTGTATTTGATTACCGCGCGGCTGATAAAAAGAAATAATGCTTTTTTAAAATTAATTCCGTTTTTGATTATTCCGGCTGCCTTGCCGGCTTGCCTGCTGCTCATAAAATGGCCTGCCAAACTGCTGTATGAAAATTTAATCGCTTTCCCGCTATTCCACTACATGGAAACAAACAAAATAAGCTATTATTTATTCGCGTTTTTTTTCTTACTGTTTGCCTGCGCGGCATGGAAACTTAGAAAAAATTTAAACAGAACTGTCGGGCTGCTTATTTTTGTACAATTATTTTTGCTTGTGTCTGCCTTGCAAAGGCCTGACTCATACCATATAACTTCCGCCTTGTTTCCTTTGTATTGCCTTTTGCCTCTAGTTGTGGAAAAAATAAGATGTCAAAAAAACTATAATTTTTATAACGCCGCTCTACTGCTCGCGGTTGCTATAATCATTTTTCCTTCGCTAACTTCTCTTGCTGTTTTTCCGCCTTTTTATTCAGTTAAAAACCATGAAATACTGCGCTTTATTAATCAAAACTGCCCTGGCAAATACATATACGCCGGACCCTTTATCCCGAATTTTTACTTTGAGGCAAAAAAATTAAATTCTACGCCGTATTCAATATTAATAACAAACCACCAAACCGAAAAACAGTTTATTGAAGCGAGAAAGTATTTAGAAAAAAACAATCCTTCCTGCGCTGTCTTGAATTATGGCTTGGCAAAAAAGTTCAACCATGATAAAAATAATCCTGTTGACAGCTATATTCTAAAAAATTACCGGCCGATATTCAGCTCGGGCGGAGCGACAGTCTATAAAAAATAAAAGAAATATGATAAAATGGTTATATTATTATATTGTTATAAAATTTTACAGCCATATAACTATATAGCAATATAGCCATATTTTAAAAATCTATGCATCTATCAGTCATAATTCCCGCCTACAATGAAGAAAAAACGCTTTATAAAAATATAAAAATTTTTAATGATTATTTAAGCAGGCAAAAGTATGATTATGAAATAATTATTGTTAATGACGGATCAACTGACCGAACCGAAAAGATTGCTTGCCGGCTGGCGGCTGAAATTAAAAACTTGAATTTGATAAATAATAAAATAAACAAAGGCAAGGGCGCGGCTGTGCGGCAAGGATTGTTAAAAGCAAAAGGGGAGTATCGCCTTTTTATTGACGCTGACAATGCTACTCCCATTAACCATCTTGAAAAAGCATGGCCGAAATTCAAGCAAGGGCGCGACATTGTTATCGGCAGCAGAAACCCGAAAGACGCCCCGGGCGCCTGCCAAGCGGTTCAACAGCCCTTCTGGAAGCGCTTGTTTGGAATTTGCGGAAATTTAATTATCAGGGCGCTGACTGTTAAAAACATCCGCGACACACAATGCGGATTTAAAATTTTTACCCAAGAAGCCGTGGAAAGCATCGTGCCGAAAACCACGATTAACCGCTGGGCCATTGACGCGGAAATATTAGCCATTGCCCAGCTGCTGAATTACAAAATTGCCATTATCCCTGTTTATTGGACAAACTCGCCTAACAGCCGAGTGGGGATTAAAGGATATTTTTCAACATTAAAAGAAATTTTCAAGATAAAGCGGAATTTAAATAAAAATAAATCTAAAATCGTAAATCGTAAATCGTAAATCAACCTATGCCCATACCCCAATTGTCAAAAAAAATAAAATCTCCGCAGGAGTGGCGCGGAAAAAGAAGAAAATATTACGTAAGCCGAGACAGCCGCAAAAGCTCTTGGGGAAATAAAAATAAATTCGCCAAAACAAAACGGCTCAAGCTGTCCTCAAAAATATTCGGCTTCTTATTAAAATACTCCGCTGTGTTGCTGGCGCTTTTTGTTTTGTTTTTATTTATATCCGTGCTGTGGCTGTCGCGCAGCCTGCCTGATCCGAACAAGCTGATTAACCGCCAAGTCGCCCAAAGCACGAAAATATACGACCGAACCGGAGAAACCATTCTTTATGAAATTCACGGAGCTGAAAAACGCACCCTGGTCGGTTTGGATGAAATACCGGAATATTTGAAAAAGGCGACTATCGCCATTGAAGACAAGGATTTTTACATCCATGGCGGTTTTAGCGTCTGGGCAATGTTCAGAACTTCCATCACCAACATCCTGCGCGGCGAGAAAGCCGGCGGCTCCACCCTTACCCAGCAATTAATTAAAAACGCCGTGCTGTCTTCGGAAAAAACCTATACCAGGAAAATCAAAGAGCTGCTGCTGGCTTATCGGGTTGAAAAGAAATTCAGCAAAGATGAAATTTTGCAAATGTACTTGAACGAAATTCCTTACGGCTCAACTTCTTACGGCGTGGAAGCGGCCAGCCGGCGCTATTTTAACAAAAGCGCCAAAGACATAAGCTTGGCCGAGGCCGCGATTCTGGCCGCCCTGCCCCAGGCGCCAAGCCGCTATTCGCCTTACGGCTCAAACAAGGATTTGCTGATTGACAGGCAGCATTACATATTAAATTTAATGGCTAAGCAGGGTTATATAACCGAGGAGGAAGCGGAAGAAGCAAAAAAAGAAGAAATTGAATTTAAAGAGCAATCGGATAATATTACCGCCCCTCATTTCATAATGTACGTCAAAGAACTCTTATCAGAAACATACGGGGAAAAAATGATTGAGCAGGAGGGCTTAAAAATATACACAACCCTGGATTTATACAAGCAGAAAATAGCCGAAGAAGTTATAACCGAGCTGGCTGAAAAAAACGAAGCGAATTATAATGCTTCAAACGCGGCTTTAATTTCCATTGACCCGAAGACAGGCCAAATACTGGCTATGGTCGGATCGCGCGATTACTTTAACGACGATATTGACGGTCAGGTTAATGTAACTTTGCAACCCAGGCAGCCCGGCTCATCGTTCAAGCCCATGGTCTACGCCGCTTCTTTCATAAAGGGCTACACGCCGGACACCGTTCTTTATGATGTGGTGACTAATTTTTCCAATGACCCGGACGAGCCGTACGAGCCACATAACTACGACGGCCAAGAGCATGGCCCGGTTACAATCAGGAAAGCCCTGGCCGGCTCCCTGAACATACCGGCGGTTAAAGCGATTTATCTGGCCGGAATTGAAAATGTCTTTGATTTAGCCGATGATCTGGGCTACACCACCTTGTCCGACCGCTCGCGCTTCGGCCTATCCTTGGTGCTGGGCGGCGGAGAAGTCAAATTGATTGAGCATACCAACGCTTACGGCGCGTTTGCCAGGGAAGGGGATTTACGCCCTGTTTCCGGCATCCTGAGAATAGAAGACAAAGACGGAAAAATCATTGAAGAGTTTAAAGATAAAAAAACAAAAGTTTTTGACGCGAGTATAGCCCGCATGATTAATGGCATTTTATCCGACAACAGCGCGCGCGCTTACGCGTTTGGCGAAGAAAACTGGCTTACACTCGGCTCAAGGCCCGTAGCCGCCAAGACAGGCACTACAAACGATTATAGGGACGCTTGGGCAATCGGATACACTCCGTCAATCGTCACCGGAGTCTGGGTGGGCAACAACGACAACAGCGAAATGAAACGGGGCGCTGCCGGCGGATCCGTGGCCGCTCCAATCTGGCATAATTTTATGCAAAAAGTGCTGGGGGATACGCCGATAGAATATTTTAACAAAGAAGAAAAAGAAAAAACCGGCAAGCCGGTTCTGGACGGCTTGACCAGCGGGGAAATAAAAATCAGAATTGACCGCGCTTCCGGCCTGCTGGCGACCGAATACACTCCGGAAAGCTTTGTGGAAGAAAAAACATTCAAAGAATCCCACTGTATTTTGTATTATCTTGACAAAAACGACCCCCGCGGCGATCCGTTGAAAGATCCGAGCGAAGATCCGCAATTTGATCTTTGGGAAAGCAGGGTGCTGAAGTGGGCGGAAAAGCAAGGCGTCGCGACTTCCGCGCCGCCTACAGGATATGACAATGTCCACAAGCCGGAAAACCGCCCCAGCTTTACCATTGAATACCCAACCAACAACCAAATTATCATGGAGCCGATTTTGTCCGCAA
>JAZDKT010000024.1:0-2414 GCA_043802685.1 Candidatus Falkowiibacteriota bacterium
TTTCTTCTTGCTTGGCAAAAATCGCATTTATTTTCGGGGAAGATATTGTTAATAATAATATGGCTGGTCGGGATATGCGTTTTGGCTAAATCCTTTATTAAATCTTCTGTTTCCAGAACTCCCATGGCTTCGGGAATAGTAACGACTATAAATTCTGTTCTGGTCGGATCCTGAAGAAGTCCTCTTACTTTTTTTACCGTTTTCTTCATCTCCAGCAGGAACTCATCGGCTTTGGCAATTTTTTTTTCCCCGGAAAACCGCTCTACCATATAGTGATATTTCCAGCGCAAGCTGGCTAAAAATTTAATCCATTCATCCAAAAGTTCGGGAAGAGTCAAGAGCCGCAAGGTATGCCCCGTAGGCGCGGTATCAACTATGTATAAGTCATACTCTCTGCTATCCATGAAATCGGTTATTTTTTTTAGCCCCATGACCTCGTCTAATCCCGGGATGTCAAGCGAAAATATTTCCTTTGTTTCCTCGCCAGAGAGATATGTCCCCTCATTCAAAATGTCTAAAATATCATCGCCGTATTCTTCTTTAAATTCTTTAAGAACAATCTTGGCGTCAATTTCCATGGCCCACAGATTGGCAATGCCGGCAATTTTTACGGGCTCATTGGATAATTTTTGCTCAAAGCTGTCTGCCAATGACGGCGCCGGATCAGTGGTAAAAATTAAAGTCTTGCGTCCTGCTGCTAATTTAACCGCGGTTGCGGCAGACATCGTTGTTTTGCCTACGCCGCCCTTTCCGCCAAATAGGATAAACTGCAAATTTTTAGATTCAAGATTGCTTAACCCCGTTAGAGATCGCGGCTGCTGAATTTTAATACTATTTCTCATAAACAATGATTGATTTTTCCACAGCTTCTTTTCTAAAAGAGCATACCGGTTCCGCGTTAGACGGCAAAGCCGAAAGATAATGCTGGCAATAAACAGTTAAAATTTCGTTGGCTGTTATTATGTCTTTCATTTTTTTTTCTGCTTCCCCCAATCCAAGCTGGTTCATTGTGAGGGCCTGTTTATCTGGGTGAAACTGCCCGGCCAATTTATGATAGGCCTGTTTTATTTCTGACAAGGCTGCTGATTCCTCAAGTCCTAAAGTTTTTCTGGCGTTATCAACTAAATCAAAATTTCCGACGCTGAGATTAATAGCCGCGAAACTGTAGGGCGCCATCGGCCCGATATATTTAAATTTCAATTCATTGGTGTATTTTTCCGCCAGTTTATTTAATTGAAATTCCAGCGCTGATTCTTCTGTCTTGCCTATTAAAAACGAATAGTTCATAATCATTTCTTTCCCGCCAGAGGCGGATCCGCCTTGGGCGGAATTTACCTCATTAGTCGCGCCCTCTTTATTTGCCTCTAGCAGCTTGCCGGCGCTAAAATTCGGAAAGTGAGTTGCTAGGTCGTGCAAAATGTTTTTAACGTATTCTTTTCTACGCGCCAGAGTAGCTTCAAATAAACGTTTGCCTAATTTCATTTTGGACGCCAACCCTAAAATTCTGCCCTTGGTCTTTACCTCCTTTTGCATTTTTTGGATCTCAATATCTGCTTGCGCAATTTTCTCAAGCAGCTTTTGTTTGTCCCAAAATACTTCAACTATAAACTCGGCTTTTCCGGCAATTCTTTCCAGCGCGGCTCTAAATTGTAGATATGCTTTAGCTAAAATATCGCGAATTTCTTCCGTGTTTTCCGCAATCATGCCAAAGCGCAGCGGAATAACATTATAATCCTTCATCAAGCCGACATTCACCTGGTCATGTGCCGCGATTAATTGGCTGCGTTCTTTCTTATTAAGCCGGTTAAAATTAATAAGCTGAATATTGCTGACCGCGGCCGCTAGATCTCTATAGGGGATAAGAATTATATCACGATTATTAATGCCGCATACGGCTTGCCCCGTAGGCAACAGAGAAATTTCCTTCGGGACTTCTGCTAAACGGAAAGCGTTAAAGCCGAGCGTCTCCTGCGGATTCTTGATTATTGAATATATGTATTTCCTTTCTTCAGTCATAAAATTTTTAAGAGAGCCCCAAAGTTCTTTAAAGAAAAATCCGTTAGTACTCTAAAATAAATTTCCCGTCTCGGTCTTTTCCGAGTCCAAATTTTGGTATTTTTTCAGAAATCACAATCTTGCTGGGTTTATTGACCTTTCTTTTCGCCGCCTCTAATTTACCCTTGCCGCGAAGCACGGCCAATTTTGAATGCAAAAAGTCAATATAATCATGCTGGCCAAGATTGTTGCAAATGAGCCGGGCATACTCGGTACTGATGCCGGCTCCGCGCGCAATCGTATCAATTGAGGCCTCTCCGCCCCAGTTCCAAAGAATTTCTAATATTTTAAGTTCGGTGCCTGACATATTTATCTTTTAGTATTCTAAAATTCTAAAACTGTATGCTTGCCCGATTTTG
>JAZDKT010000025.1:0-4044 GCA_043802685.1 Candidatus Falkowiibacteriota bacterium
TTAACGATTAATTAAATTTTAAATAATAACTCGTTAACTCATTAACTCGCTAACTAAATAATATTTTAATTAGTTATGAGTTAAGGGTTATGCGAGATATTTTCTCCATCGCTGATCACCTGTATTGTTCCCTCTAAATCATTTCTAAAAATCTTAACGCCCATTCTTTCCAGCCGTTTTACCACTCTTAAACTGGGATGCCCGAAATCATTTTCTGCGCCGACTTGAATGATCGCAATTTTTGGATTAACCGCTGTTAAAAATTCTAATGTGTTAGAAGTATCTGAACCATGGTGCGCCGCTTTAAAAACATCGGCCGTCAAATCAACTTTCCGCTCAAGCAATTCCTGCTCAACTTCGCTTTCAATGTCTCCTGTAAATAAAAATTTTGTTTCGTGATAAATTAACTTAACAACAATGGAGCTGTTGTTTAAATTTAAAACTTCTTTGCCCAGCATGCTTTCCAATGGATGCAAAATATCCAAATAACAATCTTCGCCTAATTTAACAGTTTGGGGCCGATCAATAATCACCAGCGGTATCCCGCGATCTCTTATTAATTCCAGCCAGGCTAAATAATCAGGAGAATTATGGATTACTCCCGTGTATAAAATTTTCTTTACCTTATAACGATTGATAACATCCACTAAGCCGGCAACATGGTCGCTGTGCGGATGAGTTAAAACCATTAAATCAATTTGCTTGTCCCACCAAGCTAAATTTTCAGACAAACGATCAATGATTTTATCATCCGGCCCTCCGTCTATTAAAATATTCTGGCCCATGGGCGTTTTAATTAAAATCGCGTCGCCTTGGCCCACATCAAAAAAATCAATTTCCAAGTCACTGCTTGCCTCAAAGTTAAGCCAAAAAGCTGGAACAGCGGTTAAAATCAAAACTATTCCCAATATTAACAATATTTTATAGAGTTTTTGACGCATATTTTTTATATTTAAAAACCACCCACCCGACAATCCCATAATAAACAATCGCCCACCCCCACCACAAATAATTCACTTCCATATAAGCATAAGGCAATTTAACTGATTGTTCCGCGATTATTATAATATACTTTAACAATAACCCTGCTGGCAAAAAAAACAAAAAGCCGGCGCCGGGAAACAGCAAGCTCAAAGCCATAGCCGCAATGCCGGCTGTTATTAATAAAGGCAAAGTCCATAAAATCAATAAATTACTGACAGGCGCGATTAACGAAACCTGGGAAAAATTCAAAGCGATAATCGGCAGAGTGGTAATTTGAGCCGCGATAGTTATGCTGAAAACATCACGAATTGCTTTTAATTTCGTCCCGCAGCGGCATGCGGGATTTAATTTATCAAAAAAATTATTAAGAATCGGGTAAAAATAAACAATGCCGATAACTGCCAAAAAAGACAATTGAAAACCGATATCGTCTCTAAATAATTTTGGATTTAAAACAAGCAGTGCCGCGGCTGCCAGAACCAGCGCGTTGGTAATTTTATTCAGCCGCCCCAGTCTCATGGCCCAAAGAAATAAAAATCCCATCAAGCCGGCGCGCATGGCAGAGGCAGGCAGGCCGATCAGCAGAATATAAAAAAGCAAAAACAAGCTGGACAGCCAAAACGCTTGTTTGCGGGCCATGCCGATGCCAAGAAAAATAACCATCACCAAACCGGCTAAAATACTGATGTGCATGCCGGAAATCGCAGCGATATGGCTGATGCCTGCTTGGGAAAATTTCTGGCGCAGATCATCCGGCATTGCTTTTTTATCCCCCAATAAAATCGCCTTTGCCAAACTCGCTTCCGGCTCCCCAAGCCCAAGATTAATAATTGCGCGAAACTTGTCCTTTAATTTAAAAATCTTTTTATATAATAAAGTCTGAAAATTATTATGCGTTATGCGTTCCATGTTATGCGTTATGCGCGGGTAATAGCAGACAGAATAAATATCATATCTTGCCAAATAGCGGTCATAATCAAAGCCGTTGAATCTTTCCGGCGCCTGCAGATTGCAAATCAATTCCAATTCGTCGCCATAATTATAGCGCGGATATAAATTTGTTGTAACTAATATCTTGCCTGAAACAAAATTCCAATCTCCTTTTGATGATTGAGAATCTTGAAGTATTTTTAACTTCTTACTTCTTACTTCTAACTTCTTACTTTTTTCTCTATCGTCCGGCTCATTGCTTACAACACCCATAACAGCAACGGTCTGCCCGTTATAATGCCAAATTTTGCTTGGATCATCAGCAGGCAAGCTAAGCGAATATCGCCAAATTCCCAAAAATAAAAATAAGCCAAATAAAAAAACAAAAAATGAAGGCGCCCCGATAGACATCGGGGCGCCTTCATTTTTTGTATTGGCAAACTTAAGCCATTTGGCCCAAATGGCTTATAGAAAAATATTACTTTTTTATAAATTAATATTGATTTCTTCGTTCTGATATGCTATTTTATAATCAACAGCTAAATTTTAGCGGAATTTTTTTAGAGAAAGAATAATAGGCATAAAATTATGGAAAAACAAATAATAAAATCGTTAACGGAAAATTTTGAATCTTACGCTAATAAAACGGAAAACGGCATAGAATTTTGGTTTGCCAGAGATTTGCAGAATTTATTGGGTTACGCCAAATGGGATAATTTCCTAAATGTTATTTCAAAAGCAAAAACAGCGTGCAATGTATCCGGAGGCGAGATTTCAGATCATTTTGCCGATGTCGGGAAAACGATAAAAATGCCTAAAACTGCGGAAAAAATAGTGCCGGATATAATGTTGACCAGATACGCCTGCTATTTAATAGCTCAAAACGGCGATTCAAGTAAAGAGGAAATTGCGTTTGCGCAGACATATTTTGCCGTGCAAACAAGAAATTATGAAATAATAGAAAAGAAACTTCAAGAATTTGAAAGATTGCAGGCCAGGCAAAAATTAACTGAAACGGAAAAAGAGCTGTCCAGCGTTATTTTTCAAAAAACCGGAAGTGATAAAAATTTCGGCTTGATTAGAAGCAAGGGAGACAAAGCGCTATTCGGATACACAACCCGGGAAATGAAAAACAGATTAGCCGTTCCAGGCAAAAGGGCTTTAGCTGATTTTCAGCCGACTATTATTTTAAAAGCCAAGGATTTCGCTACCGAGATCACTATTTTCAACAGCAAAGAGAAAGCGTTAAATACGGAAAGGGAAATTTCCGAAGAACATATTACAAATAACAGATCGGTTAGAAAAACTTTAATATCCAGGGGAATATATCCCGAGAAACTACCGGCGGCGGAGGATATTAAAAAAGTGGAAAGAAAATTAAAGTCTGAAAAAAAGAAAAGTTTAAAAAATATTGACAAAGATAAATTGGGTAAATAATAATTATGCCGTATCCGCCCGCTGACATAGCAGGCGATAACCTTTTTGGATTAAATCTTTTGCTTCCATTTGGCAAAACGAGAGTGAAAGTTTGTTGATTTTTTTCTATGAGGAAAAAAATTAAATAATGTTTAGGAGTTCGTCAATAAATTTTAATCCCTTGTCTCCGAGCCAGATAAAAATCAGCTCTCATAGGCTGTTTTTTTTGTTTTACCAAACTTGAGCCATTTGACCCATAAGTCTCAGGTTTGACAGGCAAATATCGCTGTTTTATTCCCACCAATACGCGCCATAAACTGCTAAAAATCTTAATCCTATTTTTAAAATCGTCCGCAAGCATGGTTTGTCTTTTTTTATTTCTGCGTTATAATGAATAAGATGAATATAACAAAAAGAACAATTTATTTGATTATTTTTATATTGATTTTGGCGATCGGGGCTTTTTGTATTTTAAAGCATAACACATTAACCATGGAAGCTAATCAAAATATTTCGGAAACGGCAAAAATAGCGGATGAACCGCGGGATCGCTATGAGTTGGTTGAAATCGCGGACGGCTCAACTTTCGGCGAGCTGATGTCTCAAGCCGGAATTAGCCCCGGCCTGGCCAATCAAATTTATGAAGCGGCTTTGGCTGAATGCGATTTGGCCAAGATAAAAGCCGGCCATTCTTTGGAACTTACTTTTGACAAA
>JAZDKT010000026.1:0-2004 GCA_043802685.1 Candidatus Falkowiibacteriota bacterium
AAGCCCTAAGCCCTATATCATCGGAACCATCGCCAACCTCTACAAAACCAAAGGCCTGGAATACTTAATCCAAGCAATCTATATTATAAAAAGAGAATTCTTACTTCTTACTTCTAACTTCTTACTTATAATTATCGGCGAGGGCGAGGAAAGAAAAAATTTAGAAAGCTTAATCGCGCAAATGAATTTAAAAAATACTGTTATCTTGGCCGGCAGGATTGATGATGCGGCCGAGCTTTTGCGCGGCTTTGACATTTTCTGCTGTTCGTCCGTGAAAGAGGGCTTTCCCTACGCGATTCTGGAAGCGATGTCAGCCGGACTGCCGATTGTTTCAGCTAAAGTCGGAGGAATTGCCGATATGATTTCTGATAATCAAAACGGCTTGCTGGCTGAAGCAAAAAATCCGCAAGATTTAGCCAAAAAAATAATAGAAATAATTAATAACCCTGAATTTGGGCAAAAATTAGGGGCTCAAGCGAAAATGGATGTTGAAGAAAAATTTAGTTTTGATAATATGATAGGAAAAACAAAAGAAATATATTTAAAATCATAGATCAAAAAAGGAGGTAAAAAATGAATAAATTACGAAGGCCCGCATGCTGTTGTGTGCCTGATATTCCCGATGCTATTGAAAACGCGATTTACAGAGGTCCGGCAGAAGGTTATTATGAATTTCAAAATCCCAAATTCCAAGAAATGGCAGGCAAACAAGGAATCCTGCCGGAAACAATAATTCTAATTTGGGAAATAGACAATACTTTTGTTATTATGAAGCGATCGGAAATAATGTGGTAAAATTCGGCTGTCGGAAAAAAAATAAACAAAAGATCCCGCTGTTTGCAAAAATAGCGGGATTTATTCTTGGGTTGGGTTTTGACGGTGTTTGATTGTATATTTTGGCGCAAAATATACGATTATATAGTCTTAATTTTAACTCTTGTTTTTAGATTAATAGCAAAAATTATTATCAAGTACTAAAGAATCAGTTGAAGAGGCGCCGCAGAAATATGGATTTACAAAGTTATCGCCAAAAATTGAATTTGTCACCTGGTTGACACCTTCTTTGTTGGAAAATTTTATTAAACTACTTAAACGAGCTCCGCCGTATTTTATAATAACATAATCTAGAACATTGCCTCCTTTATAAAAAAGCAGTCCTCCCCAGTCCCCAGGAGCTGGCAAGGTTTCCGGGTCATCACCATTGGAATCGCCGCCATAAGCATCGTCTTTCATTGAAGTAAAGACAATTGGGTTGTTTTTGTCTCCTTGCGCGATAATTGTACCGGAAATATTGAGAGTAATGGGATGGCTATACCATTGACAGTTAAACCAGTCACCGAATTTAACAACAACCCCCGGTTCAATTATTAATGTCACATCTGACGACAAATCGATATTTTTATTGTAAAAATCATTAGCGTTAATATAATACGGACTTTTGTCAGCTGTAAAAGTCTGGCTTTGAAAACGGCCTAAATAAAACAGTGGCTTGGTTAAATCACCAGATGAGAATATATTTTTAGTCTCAACGCTCGCTTGATTTGATAATCCTGACCATGCTTCGCCGTTATGCGCCATAATGGCAAAGCAATATTCGGTTCCGGCGGTTAAGCCGGTAATTTCAGCTGTTTGTTCCTGGCCGGATAATATAGCCGGAATTGGAAGCGTTGAGCTTGCCGCTTTCATAGCGCTTGCCCAATTCAAATCCAAATCGCAATCCCCCGCTTTTTCCTTGTAGCGCAAATCATAATAGGCATTATCATTCAAGCCGGCATTTGCCGGCGATGTCCAAAACAATCGCGCTGAATTATTGGATGTATAAATACCTTGGATAATTAAATCATTAATACTGCCGGGAATAATAGGAGCAACGGCGCGCGGTTCTGTCGGCGAAAAAGAATTTTGCGGATCAGGAATATTTCTAATTATAAAATCATTGCTATTATCATCACTGTCATATCCATTGCCAAGCCATTGATGCTCTCCGTCTTCCGCCATTGTATC
>JAZDKT010000027.1:0-6666 GCA_043802685.1 Candidatus Falkowiibacteriota bacterium
TATGTCCACAACATTATTAATCGTTTTGGGAGTCATTGTTGTCATTGCCTTGGCGATAATCGGCATTTACAATTCTCTTATTCGCTTGAAAAATCGCGTTGATGAAGCATGGAGCGACATTGATGTGCAGTTAAAGCGGCGCTATGATTTAATCCCGAATTTGATTGAAACAGTAAAGGGTTATGCCTCCCACGAAAGAGAGACTTTAGAAAAAGTAGTGCAGGCGCGCAACGCGGCCATGCAGGCGCAATCCGGCGGGGACGCCAAAAAACAAGCTGAAGCCGAGAATATGCTTTCCTCAACTTTAAAGTCCATTTTCGCTTTGTCTGAAAGCTACCCGGATTTAAAAGCAAACACGAATTTTTTAGAACTGCAGAGAGAACTGTCTGACACGGAAAATAAAATTCAGGCCAGCCGCAGGTTTTATAACGGCAATGTCCGCGATTTCAACACCAAGCTTCAAGTATTTCCGACAAACATTATCGCCGACATGCTGAAATTCAAGGCAAGAGAATTTTTTGAGATTGAAGACGAAAAAGAGAAAGAAAATATTAAGGTTAAGTTTTAATTTGCATAACGCGCAACGTTTAATAAAACAATCAATTTAAATAAATATTATTATGCAAAACAAAGCTTTTTTAGCAGGGTGTTGTGGAATTTGTTGTTCTACGTGCGGGCTTTTTGTAAAAAATATTTGCAAGGGCTGTGTTAAGACGCAAGAAAGTGTTGATAATTTAAATAAAGAAGGGGTTGGCTGCCCTGTCTTAGAATGCGCCGTAAAAAATAAAATTGATGTGTGTTCAAGGGATTGCGATAAATTTCCTTGTGATGAATTTGACGGCTGGCCAATTCAAAAAGAATGGCTTAATATGTTTAAAAGCAGAAATAATTAATTCTCGTTACGCGTTACGCGTTATGAGTTACGCGATATATGCCAACCCTCTACACCCACTCCGACTCAAACAAGCGAAAAACATGGCTTTTATTGTCCGTATTTTTCGTGTCAATAATTTTAATCGGCTATGTTTTTTCTTATGCCATGGAAAGCTCCGCGATTTTATATTTCGCGGTAATTTTTAGCGTTGTTTCAAGCTTTGTAAGCTATTGGTGGAGCGATAAGATTGTTTTAAAAATGAGCAATGCAAAATTGATTAAATTTGAAGAAAATAAAGAATTATATAGAATAGTTGAAAATCTTTGCATTACTGCCGGACTTCCAACGCCAAGGATTTATATTATAGACGACACGGCTCCAAACGCTTTTGCCACTGGCCGCGATCCGGAGCATGCCGTGGTCGCCGTCACCAGCGGGCTTTTAGACAAACTTGACCGCAGCGAACTGGAAGGAGTGATCGCTCATGAATTATCTCATATTGGCAATCGCGATATTTTGCTGGCTACTTTGGTTACAGTTTTGGTCGGCGTTGTAGTTTTGCTGGCTGATTTTTTCAGGCGCTGGACATTTTTTGGAAGCCATAGGCGGAGAAGCGACAGCAAGAGCGGAGGGCAATTACAGCTGATTATGTTTATTGTCGCTATTGTTTTATCAATACTGGCGCCGATATTCGCTTATTTAATGCAGTTTGCCATTTCCCGCAAGCGCGAGTTTGCGGCAGACGCGGACGGCGCTTTGCTGACCCGCTATCCGGAAGGATTGGCTCGGGCTTTGGAGAAAATTTCTACTGACCCGGAGCCGCTGGAAGCGGCAAATAGGGCTACGGCGCATTTATATATTTCTTCGCCGTTTAAGACCTCACCCCAGCCCTCTCCTTCGCGAGGAGAGGGAGTTAGAAAGAAAGGATTTTTCGCTCGCGCGATGATGACTCATCCGCCGATGGAAGATAGGGTGGCGGCGTTGAGGGGGATGGAAGTTTAGCTTTCAATTTTCAAAAATATAAACTTGATTTTATGTATTTACCTAATTATAAAAATGGAAGTGTTGTGAATTTAATGAGCTCTATTGAAAAATCATTTGGTTGTTTTCCTCAATATCAAGGGTTAGATATTTTAAATTCTTACAAATTAGAAAAATCCAAAAATGTTGTTTTAATTGTGATTGATGGCTTGGGGTATGAATATTTAATAAAAAATGGCAAAAGCAGTATATTATATAAGCATCTAAAAAAGAAAATAACATCGGTTTTTCCATCAACTACGGCAAGCTGTATTCCTACTTTTGCAACAGGCGTTGCTCCAAGTCAGCACGCTCTTACAGGGTGGTTTATGTATTTAAAGGAGACAGGAATGGCAGCCACAATAATAAATTTTACTTCAAGAAGCGGTGAAATGCCATTATATAAGCATGGCATAAGAATAAAAAATATTTTTAATCAAAAAACTATTTTTGAAAAAATTAAAGCCAATTCTTACGCAATTCAGCATCAAAATTATATTGATTCGGAATTTAATAATGCAATAATTAAAGCGGAGCATAAATTACCGTACTCTGATTTATCAGGATTTTTCAGGCAAATAAAAAAAGCCATAACCTGCAATCAAAACAGGAAATATATTTATGCGTATTGGCATTATTTTGATAGCGTATGCCATAAATATGGCGTGGCAAGCAAACAAGCATTAAAACATTTTAAGCAGATTGATAAAGAATTCAGCAATTTTTTAAATATAATCAATGGGACAGGCGCAACAGTAATAGTTACCGCTGACCATGGCTTGATTGATTATGGCAAAGCCGAAATGATAGAATTAGATAAACATCCAGAACTTGCTGATACGCTGATTATTCCATTGTGCGGTGAGCCCCGAGTTGCGTATTGTTATGTTAATCCTTTTAAAATAAAGCAATTTGAAAATTATGTAAAAAACAATTTAAGCAAATATTGCAAGGCGCATAAAAGCGAAGATTTGGTTAAAAAAGGCTATTTTGGATTATTTGCAACAAATGAAAAATTGTTTGATAGAATCGGGAATTATGCGTTAATAATGAAAGAAAATTATGTAATAATTGATTTTGTGCTTGGGGAAGAAGAAAGAAGAAATAAGAAAAAAATTGTTGAAGGAAGCTATAGGGGCGCTCATGGAGGCACAAGCAAAGAAGAGATGTTTGTACCATTGATTGTTGTAAATAAATAATTCAACATTTTTATAGTTTCAGACATACTTGAAAATGATAGTTAATTTGGTAAAAGTTTCAAGTATACATGAAATTTTCAATTTTAAAAATATGTCAAAAAGGATTTGTGTTTTTGGAGATAGTATAACTTGGGGAGCTTTTGATGATGAAAAAGGCGGCTGGGTTGATAGGTTAAAATTAATTAATTTTACTCAAAACGAATATGTTGAGATTTATAATTTAGGCGTTTCCGGCGATACTACTGAAAATGTTTTATCAAGGATAGAAGTGGAATTATCAGCGCGAGAACCGGAATTTGTTATTTTTTCCATAGGGTCTAATGACTCTTCTTATATAAAAAGTGAAGATAACAATTTTGTTGATTTGGAAAAATTTTATAAAAATTTAAACAAGTTATATAAAATAACCAAGAAGTTCACAAAAGAAATAGTATTTATTGGTTTAACCAAATCAAATGAAAAGAAAACCAACCCAATTCCTTGGGATCAAGATATTTGTTGTACAAATGAAAATATCAAAAAATACGACTTAGCGATTAAAAATTTTTGCAAAGAAAATAATTTGCCATTTATTGAAATGTTTGATTTATTGAAAGATGAAGATTTGGAAGACGGTTTGCATCCAAACGCGCAAGGGCATGAGAAAATGTTTCAGAGGGTTAAAGATTTTTTTGGTAGAGAATAAGATTATTTAAAACAGAAGTATAACTGAGAAGATTGTTTTCTTTATAGTAATATGATACTATATACATAGTAAATATTTACTATAATAAATTTTATGTTTAGCTTAAAGTCGCAAATCGCTATAAAAATATTAGGTTTTTATTTTTTAAATAATAATGCCAAAAAATATCTTAACGAACTGTCAAGAATTCTTAAGGCTGATGCCGGCAATTTGGATAAAAAACTGAAAGAATTGGAAAAAGAAGGAATTTTATTATCTGAAACAGCAGGAAAAGAGAGATATTATTTTTTAAATAAAAAATACCCTTTACTTAAAGAAACAAAAAAAATATACGAATTAAAATATGGGCTGGAAGTTAATCTTTTAAGAGCGTTAAAAAATTCTAAAGAGATAAAAGAAGCGTATATTTTCGGATCTTACGCAAAAGGTAATTTTGATCCGGGAAGCGATGTGGATATTTTACTCATCGGCAGCCATTCTTCCATTGAAGCCAAAAAGAGAATTTTGGAATTGCAAAACCGTCTGAATAGAGAATTTAATATTATTGACTTGACGGAAAAAGAATACTTAAAACTAAAAAAAGGTAAAGATGATTTTATTAAAAATATTTTTAAAGAAAAAATTATAAAAATTATTTAAGTATGTTTGAAAAATTCGCATTTTCCGAGAATCAAATAAAAAATTATTATAATTCCTCAACCAGAGATTTTAAAATTGCTTTAGAGTCAGATGTTCCGGAGGTAATATTTAAGTTTTGCTATGACGCGCTAATGAAAGCGGCGATTGCCGTTTGCGCGAGAAACAAGTTAAGAGTAAAATCACGGCAAGGCCATCACATAGAATTATTAAAGAAGTTATCTGAAATTTTAGGCAATGAAGATATTAATCTTATTGGCAATGAGATGAGATCAAAGAGAAATTTTGATCTTTACAGCGGCGGAACATTAATTTCAGAAAAAGAGGCGCGGGCATATCTGTCTTGGCTCAAGATTGTATTTAAGCAAGTTGATTATTATTTAACAAAAAATCTTAAAATGTTTTAGATAAATTTAATCGTGTTTATTAATAATACACATTGCCAATGTTGATAATTTTAATTTTTATACGTTGCCAATGTTGATAAAATTATGTCAACAAAAGAAAAATTTACAACTGAGCAAGCAAAACAAATCGGCGAAGAGCTGGGAATTGATTGGAAAAAGTTTAATGTTGAGCAATTCAGAATGGGCATGGATGTGGAGCTGGAACACGGGTTGATTAACTCTCACACAAATGTTACCAACGACGATTCGCTGACAACAGGAAAAATCGCCTTGGCGCATTTGAATGAATTTCCGGATTATTACACTAGATTGGAAAAAATGGAAAAAGAAGGCGAAGCTTATTGGGAAGGGAAGTAAGAAGTGAGAAGTGAGAAGTAAGAAGTAAGAAGGGAGAAGTGAGAAGTGAGAAGTAAGAAGGGAGAAGTGAGAATTTAGAATTATAAAAAATTTTAATAATGCGCGTTACGCGTTATGCGTTGCGCGCTATGCGAAGAATATGACAATACAACAAATTTATGAGTTGGCGGTGAATATGGGCGTTAAGGCCGATCTTCGCGGCCAACAGAAAGTAAAAAAATATATAGAGCTTGCCAAAAAGAAGTATGAGAAATTAGACAAGGAGAAAAAACAAGAATTTGACAAAGAAAAATTAACCAACCCTTATAGCGATACTAGAATTTTGGTTGATAATAAAAATAAAGAAATTAAAAAAATATTAGCCGGTATTGACATGGAAGGGCCCGAATTGCTTTTGGCTGATAAAATGGGAGATATAGACTTGGTAATCAGCCATCATCCAAAAGGAAAGGCATTGGCTGATCTGCATAGCGTTATGGATTTGCAAGCGCAAGTGCTGGCTGATTACGGCGTGCCGATTAATATAGCAGAATCAGTGTTAAGGCCGAGAATATCCGAAGTGAACCGCGGCATGTCGCCGATCAACCACAATCGTCCGGTTGATATGGCAAAGTTATTAAAATTGAATTATATGTGCGTGCACACTCCGGCTGATAATCTGGGAGCTGATTTTTTAGTTAAATTATTTAAAAAGAAAAAATGTGAATTCATTGAAGATGTTATAAAATTGTTAAAAGAAATTCCCGAATATTCTGAGGCAGTTAAAATTAACGCCGGTCCGGCGCTTTTTGCCGGTAAGCCGGAAAACAGCTGCGGCAAGATTGTTGTTACGGAATTTACCGGCGGTACAAGCGGAGCCAAGGAGATTTATGAAAAAATGGCAAATGCCGGCATAGGCACGATTATCGGCATGCACATGCATGAAGAGCACCGCAAGGAAGCTGAAAAGTATCATCTTAATGTTGTGATCGCCGGCCACATGGCAAGCGATTCTCTGGGAATGAATTTGTTTTTGGATGAATTGGAGAAAAAAGGCATTGAAGCAGTCCCTTGTTCAGGGCTGATTAGAATAAAAAGATTTGGAAAATAATAAAATAAAAAAATAAAAAAATAAAAAAGGCGGAATTTACATATTTCGCCTTTTATGATTATAATTGTGATATGAATAAGAAAAATCAAATTCTTGAATTGATAGCCCCGGCGGGGAATCTGGAAAAAATGAAAACCGCGTTTGCGTTTGGCGCTGATGCGGTTTATGCCGGCATTCCGGATTTTTCTCTGCGAGTCAGGATTAATGATTTTACAATTGCCAAGCTGGGGCAGGCGGTTAAATACGCGCGCGCAAAAAATAAAAAAATTTATATCACCATAAATATTTTCGCGCATAACAGGCATATCAAAAAATTGCCTGCTTATGTTAAGAAACTGAAAGAATTAAAGCCGGACGGTTTGATTATTTCCGATCCGGGCGTTTTGCAGGTTGTTAAA
>JAZDKT010000028.1:0-14406 GCA_043802685.1 Candidatus Falkowiibacteriota bacterium
TTATGATTAAAAAAATATTAAACGGTCAAATTAACAGTATCAATGTCGCGGCGCTTTTAATAGCGCTTTCTTCTTTAATCAGCCGGCTTTTAGGAATTTTCCGCGATCGTATTCTTGGCGGAGAGTTTGGGCTGGGCGATACATTGGATATTTATTACGCCGCTTTCCGCATACCTGATTTAATTTTTAATTTATTGGTTTTAGGCGCTTTATCAGCCGGATTTATACCTATTTTCACTTCACTCATTAAAGAGCGCGGCCGGAACAAAGAAGCGTGGAAATTGGCAAGCAATATTTTGAATGTTCTGGGAATCGGCTTGATTATTTTATCCGCCATAGGCGCTGTGTTTGCCCCTTATTTAATGAAATTAGTGGCGCCCGGCTTTTCTCCCGAGAAACAGGCGTTGACTGCCGGCTTAACCAGAATTATGTTTTTGTCGCCTATTTTTTTGGGAATTTCCAGCGTGTTGGGCGGAATTTTGCAGTCTTTCAAAAGATTTTTTGTTTATTCATTGGCGCCGATAATGTATAACATAGGAATTATTATCGGGACTTTGTATTTTGCTCCTTTGTGGGGAATTTACGGCTTGGCATGGGGCGTCGCGCTTGGCGCTTTAATGCATATGATGGTTCAGGTTCCCGCCGCAGTGTCTCTGGGCTTTAAATATATTTTGCGCGTTGATTTTAAAAATAAAGAAACCGGAAAAATCGGGATAATGATGATCCCGCGAACAATGAGCTTGGCTATTTCACAGATTAATTTATTGGTAATAACGGCAGTCGCGTCTACATTGTCGTCCGGCTCTTTGGCTGTTTTTAATTTTGCCAATAATCTGCAATCTTTTCCCGTGGGAATTTTCGGAATATCTTTCGCCATTGCCGCGTTTCCGACTTTGTCAGCCCTGTCTTTGGATAAGAAAAAATTGATAAAAAATTTTTCCAATACTTTCCGGCAAATTTTATTTTTTATAATTCCATCTACCGTGCTTCTTCTAACTTTGCGGGCGCAGATTATTCGCGTTATTTTCGGAACAGGGAATTTCAGCTGGAACGATACAATGCTTACGATAGATACCATCGGATTTTTTGCTCTTTCCCTTTTCGCGCAAGCCACGATACCTTTGCTTGTCCGCATGTTTTACGCGCGCCATAATTCCAAAACGCCATTTTATATTGGATTATTTTCAGCGGCAATTAATGTATTTTTATCATTATGGCTGGCGGAAAAATTAGGCGTTGCCGGATTGGCATTGGCGTTTTCAATAGCAAGTATAATAAATTTTATAGCCCTATGGATTGTTTTACGCGTAAAAATTGGCGGCATGGACGAGCTGCGAATTTTAATGTCCACTATAAAATTTTCCGCGGCGGCTGTTGCTTGCGGCGTTGCCGCGCAGGGCATGAAATTGGTAATTTGGCCTTTTGTTGATATGGCTAAATTTTGGGGCGTGCTAACGCAGGGGCTGGTTGCCGGCTTGTCCGGCATTATTATTTATATTATAATCTGCTCTTTATTGCGCAGCGAGGAGCTGTTTAATTTTTGGAGTTCAATTAAGCGCCGTTTGCCTTGGGCCAAAGTTGAAGCAGGGGATCAAGGGGAGGCGAGGGGAATTTAATCTCGCATAACGCGTAACGCATAACGCATAACGAAAATTATTTAGTTTTTTTATTAACGGGTTAAAGAGTTAACGAATTGATTTAATTTTAAACAATAACCTGTTAATTCACTAACTGAATAGTATTTAATTATTTATGGGTTATGCGTTATGCGTTATGAGTTACGCGAGATTGACTAAAGACAAAAAAGATAGTAAGATAAAAAGTATAAAAGACAGCAATATGGAGCGAGAATTTAATATAAAATTAAATAAACCCCGCACCTTTTTAAAAGAAACTAATAAATGCGTTAAAAATTTTTCATTATCGTCAAATAATACTTTTAAAAAAGTGCGGGGTAAATCCTTTAAAAATAAGCTCAAAAAACATGGGGTTGTTTTGGCGTACCTATACGGCTCTTGCGCGCGCGGAGACGCAATGGCTGAAAGCGATGTTGACATAGCAATATTGTTGGATAAAAAAATAAAAGAAGAAAAATATTTAAATAAAACTTTAAAATTATCAGCTTTATTTTCTAATATTTACCCCGATAAAGAAATTGGAATTTTAATTTTGAATCAAACAACGCCTTTGCTTAAGCAAAATGCCATAGTAGAGGGCAAGGAACTATATATTGCTGATAAATTTAAAAAAGTGATGTTTGAGAATAAGGCGCTTCATGAATACGAAGATACAAAAAAATTAAGAAATATATATAATTATTTTTTAAATTTAAGAATAGAAAATATATGACAAAAATTTTACAGGAAAAACTGCAAGAAAAAAACGATAAACTGTTAGAAACATACAATGCGTTAAAAAAATTGCAGATATTATCATTAAAAGAAATTAAAGGAAAAAAAGAAAATTTTTGGGCAGTAAGCTATGGTTTGGTTGTCGCGATAGAAGCTATCTTGGATATTGGGCAATATATTTTATCTGACAGAGGAATAAAAGCGGAAAGTTATAATAAAATCATTCCTTTGCTTGCCAAAGAAAAGATTTTGTCTAAAAAATACGCGGAAAAAATTATGGGCATGGTAAATTTTCGCAATATCGCAATCCATGCTTACCCCGGCCTTAGCGAAGAGCTGGTTTATAAATTTTTACAGGAAAACATAGGTGATTTTAAAGATTTTTTAAAGCATATCAGCAAGATCAAAAAAAAGAAGGAAATAAGATAAATAAGAGCAAGAAGAAAAATAAGATTATATAGAAGGCGAGATTCGCGAATCTCGCCTTCATTTGATAAACAATTTATGAAAAATATCAGAAACTTTTGCATTATCGCGCACATAGACCACGGTAAGTCAACCTTGGCTGATCGGATGTTGGAAATTACCGGGACGATTGAAAAAAGAAAGATGAAAGAGCAGATATTGGACAGAATGGATATTGAGCGTGAACGCGGTATTACAATAAAATTGCAACCGGTAACAATGAACTATGAAAATTATATTTTAAATTTGATTGATACTCCCGGCCATGTTGATTTTAGCTATGAAGTTTCACGGTCATTGGCGGCTGTTGAAGGCGCTGTTTTATTAGTGGACGCGGCGCAAGGAATCCAGGCGCAAACACTGGCCAATTTGTATTTGGCCATTGAGCAGGATTTAACGATTATTCCGGTGGTTAATAAAATAGATTTAGCCGCGGCTGAGCCGGAAAAAGTAAAAAATGAAATAATTAAATTATTAGGATGCTCTGAAAATGAAATAATTTACGCTTCAGGAAAAACAGGCAAAGGTGTGGCGGAAATATTAAGCGCCGTGATAGAAAGAGTGCCGCCTCCAGCAAGCAAGCAAGATTCCGCATCTTTGCGGGCGCTGATTTTTGATTCAAATTACGATGAATACAAGGGGGTAGTAGCCTATGTCCGCGTGTTTGACGGAGAAATTAAAAAAGGCGATAAAATTAAATTGCTGGCCGCGAAAGCAGCCAGCGAGGCCTTGGATGTCGGCATTTTTAAGCCGGATTATCAGGCTACGGGAGAATTAAAAACAGGGGAGATCGGTTATATTATAACCGGCTTCAAGGAAGTGGGCGAGTGCCGCGTAGGCGATACTGTGATAACATCAAGCGGTTCAGCCGCCTGCGAAGCAGTTGAACCGCTAAAGGGATATAAAGAAGTAAAGCCGATGGTTTTTGCCGGAATTTTTCCCCGCGAGGGCAATGAATTCCAGGAACTGCGCGATGCCATGAAAAAGTTAAAACTTAACGATTCCGCCTTGATTTACGAGAATGAGCATTCCCATGCTTTGGGTTTCGGCTTCAGGTGCGGATTTTTAGGCATACTGCATTTGGAAATATTCCAAGAGCGTTTGAGGCGCGAGTATAATTTGGATTTAATAGTAACCGTGCCGAGTGTTGCTTATAAAGTGTATAAAAATAACGGCGAGCAAGTTGTTATCAGAACGCCCCAGCAGTTTCCGGACAGGGAATTGATTGAAAAAACCGAAGAACCATGGGTTTCTCTTGATGTTATTACGCCCAAGGATTATGTGGGAGCTGTTATGGCTTTGGCGCAGGACAAAAGGGGAGTATATAAAAATACGGAATATATCAATGAAAGCAGAGTAATTTTGCATTATGAAATTCCCATGAGTTCTATTTTGACTGATTTTTACGACAAAATAAAAAGCGTCAGTTCCGGTTACGCTTCAATTAATTATGAATTTTTGGGATACCGCGAAGTGAAAGTCGTGAAAATGGATATTCTGGTTGCCGAAGAGCCGATTGAGTCCTTGGCAATGATCGTTTATGAAGATGACGCCTTCAAGCAGGGGAAAGAGATTGTCCATACCCTGAAAGAAAATTTGCCGAAACAGATGTTTGTTTTAAAATTGCAGGCAGCCGTGGGCGGCAAGATCGTCGCGGGCGAAAGACTGTCAGCCATGCGCAAGGATGTGACGGCAAAATTATACGGCGGAGATGTGTCGCGCAAGCGCAAGCTATTGGACAAGCAAAAGAAAGGCAAGAAAAAAATGATGGCGTCAGGCAAAGGCAGCGTGGAAATTCCCAGCGATATTTTTATTAAGATATTAAAGAGGTAAAATTTTGACTAATTTTATTATCTTTGTTATTGTTAAAATATATGAAACAAGTTAAACAACAATTTACCGCCGTATATTTAAAGCGCAAAGATTGGATTTTGGGCTGGGTTGAAGAAATCCCCGGAGTTAATACGCAGGGCAAAACATTGAAAGAAACAAAAGAAAATTTGCAAGAGGCGTTAAAATTAATTCTTAAAACAAATCGTGAGCTGTTAAACAAGGAGCTGAATAAAGTTAAAGTTATAAGAGAGCCGATTTTAATGGTTGCGCGTTAAATTTATGAAAAGACGCGATGCAATTTCTTTTTTAAGAAAGAATGGCTGTATTTTGATTAGGGAAGGCGCAAGGCATAGCATATTCGTTAATCAGGCAAACAACAAAACATCAACTTTGCCAAGACATAATGAAGTTGATGATTTTTTATTTAAAAAGATTTGCCGAGATTTAGGCATTGAATTTAAAAGATAATAATTTTATGAAAAGCAAAAAAATAACAAAAATAATTTGGATTTTCTTAAGCATTATGATTATTTTTACCATGGTGCTGTGGACGATCGGATTGGCGTTTATGTAGTTTCGGATTTCTGATGTCGGATTTCGGATGTCGGATAGGTGAGGTGAAAGAAAAACGGCAGTCCATTAAAAACGGACTGCCGAGATTTGAAAATTGATTTTTGAGCTAAAAAGAAATTATCGGCCCTTAATTCTAATTTTGGTTTTGCCAATAATAACTAATTTGCCGCGCAAATCATTTTGTCTGTTTATATTAGACATAAAGCTTAAAATAATATTAATAATTTCGTTCTTTTTAATTTTCCCAACCAATACAACTACAATCCCATTGCTTTGAAAAATGTTAAAGCGAAAAATGTCGCCAAAGCCCCTGTCGTAAGTCAATAAGATTCTTTTATTATCACAAGCAAATTTTAAAATAGCTTCATCGTCAGATCCGGTAAGCCCTGCTTCTTGAACTGTTAAAACATTAAAACCGTTTTGGCGCAAAGCAAAAACAACATCCCAATTCACGCATTCATCGGCAAATAATTTAAGCATAATAGTTTAATTAGGATTAATTTCCAAAATTTCTTCTTTGCCTAAAACGCGCGCGGCATACCTTAAAGCCATTTTGGCGTTAGCGACAGTAATGCCTGGATATTGTTTTGGCACATCCGCTATGTTGTATCCGCTCTGAAGAAGGTTTAAAATATCAGTAATAGCAATTCTAGTGCCTTTTATGCAGGGTTTGCCAAATCTGACTTTTTGTTTAATAACAATGCCGGCAGGCGCAGTTGTTTTAATTGTTTTGTCCACCCCATTAGACATTTTATGTTTTTTTAACATTTTAAATAAACTTAAATTATTTCCCCATTAAATCCATTTTTGATTTATGGAATGTCTAACGGGGTAAATAAATTTTGTTGATTATATTTCTTATTAGTTATATTATTAATATAGCATATTAGATATTTTTGTCAAAAAAATGTACATAAAGCAACAAAAAAATTGGCTAACATTGCCTAAAGCTGAAGATAATTTAATTAAACAATATCCTGATTACAACAGGGTTGTTTTGCAATTGCTTTTTAATCGCGGGATTATAGCGGCGGACAAACAACCGTCGCAGTCCTCTGCGGAGAGACTGCGACGAGGCGGAGAAGAGAGTGTAAAAGGCGGCGAGGCGGATGATATTCAAGAATTTTTAAGCTCTGATTATGAAAAATATTCTCATGATCCTTTTTTGTTTGCGCGAATGAACGAGGCGGCTGACTTGATTATTAAGCATATCAAAGAGGGAAACAAAATAATTATTTACGGCGACTATGACGCGGACGGAGTGACGGCCTCCGCTTTGCTGTTTGAAATTTTAACAATACTAAAAGCAAAGCCGGAGGTCTATATACCGGATAGAGTAAGCGAGGGATACGGGCTGAATAATGGCGCGATTGACCAGCTGATAGGCGATGGCGCCAAATTGATAATCACGGTAGACGGAGGTATTAAAAATAAAGAAGAAGTTGATTGCGCCAAAAGCAAAGGGATTGACATAATAATTACCGATCATCATGTTGGCCCCGATGATAAACAGGATTTGCCGGATTGCTTGGTTATCAATCCTGTTTTAAAACATGAAAAATACCCGTTTAAATATTTGGCAGGCGTGGGCGTTGCTTTTAAATTGGCCAAAGCCATAATAAGCAAGTCAAAATTAAGTAAAGATATCAAGCAAAAATTAGCAGAGCAGGTTTTGGATTTGGCGGCTATCGGCACAGTGGCTGACTGCGTCAGATTAACCGGGGAAAACAGGATTATTGCGAAACAAGGTCTGGAAAGTTTAAATAAAACAAAAAGAATCGGATTGCTGGAATTAATCAAGGCCGCGCAAATCAACGAGAATAAAAAACTTGAGGCGTGGAATATCGGGTTCCAAATAGCGCCGCGGCTAAACGCCGCGGGAAGAATGAGCCACGCCAATACGGCTTTTGAATTGTTAACGACAAAAAATAAAGACGAGGCAATAGCATTGGCGAGGCGGCTAAACGACAGGAATATAGAAAGGCAGAAAAATACCGAGGAGATTTTTAATGAAGTTGAGAAGCAAATTAATATCAAAAGCGATGATAAAATAATTATCGGCATCTGTCCTTCCGAGAATACGGAAATCAATATTTGGAATGAAGGTATAGTCGGATTGGTGGCGGGCAGGATTTGCGAAAAATATTATTTGCCAACCTTGGTTATAACAAAAACAAAAGACGGCTATAAAGGTTCAGGCAGAAGCATAGATGAGTTTGATCTGATTGAGGCGGTTAAAGACTGCGAAGAATTTTTGGATAAATACGGAGGCCATCCTGCCGCTTGCGGATTCAGCTTGATTGAAAAGAATATGGACGGATTCGCGAAAAAAATCAAGCGAATAGCAACGGAAAAATTAGCAGGCCTTGATTTAATGCCTAAAATAAAAATTGAAATGGAAATTGGCTTGGATGAAATAGATGAAAAAATAATCAAGGATATTGAGCTGTTCGCTCCTTTTGGGCAATACAATGAAAAACCAAAATTTATGAGCGGGGGAGTGTCTATTGTTGATATTACAACCATGGGCATTGAGGGCAAGCATATTAAATTCAAAGTTAAAAATGAAAAATCAGGAATCATAAGCGCGATCGGCTTCGGGCAGGCGGAACAATGGAAAGATTTGCGAATTGGCGATAAAATTGATATTGTGTATTATATTGAATTAAATGAATTTAATGGACGGGTAGATGTTCAGTTAAAAATTATTGACATAAAATTACATAATAAATAATTTTTTATTATTTAGTTAACGAGTTCAAGAGTTAACGAGTTAATTAAATTTTAAACAATAACTCGTTAACCCGTTAACCCGCTAATTAAACAATATTTTAATTAATAAGTTATGAGTTATAATAAATTAATAATATATACTGACGGCGGCGCAAGAGGCAATCCCGGTCCGGCGGGAATTGGCGCGGTTATTTATGACGAGCAAAAAAATATAGTGGCTGAAATATCGGAATATATCGGAGAAACAACAAATAATCAGGCGGAATACAAGGCGGTAATCGCGGCCATTGCGAAAGCCAAGAAATTGGGCGCTCAGGAATTGGATTTTTATTTGGACAGCGAATTGGTGGTAAGGCAGTTAAACCGGGAATATAAAGTAAAAAACAATGGCTTGGCTCCATTGTTTGTGCAAGTTTATAACGCTGTTTTAAGTTTTAAAAAAGTTTCGTTCAGCCATATCAGGCGTGAAATGAATAAAGAAGCGGATAGGTTGGTTAATCTGGCTATTGACAACAGGGTCTGTAGCTCAGCTGGTTAGAGCGCTATCCTCACACGATAGAGGCCAACCGTTCAAATCGGTTCAGACCCACATTGTTGTTTAATATTAGATAAAACATTAGATAGTTTACTTGACATTTGAGCATTGAAATGATATTATGCTATTAAGTTTGTTTTTTAAAATTTCAACAATATCAAGGTAAGCGGATGATTACCCCGATGCATATCGGGGAGGAAAGTCCGGACTCCCTCCATTTTTTGGAGACAAAGGCAATCGCTAACAGCGACCAAAAGCAATTTTAGGGAAAGTGCCGCAGAGACTATACTAATCCGGCAGTATTGCGGGATTAAATGTGAAAAGTTAATTGATGTCTTTTACCCTCGAGATAAAAGGCTACAATTTTTCTCAACTGGCGACAGTTGAAGATGGTAAACCCTGCCTGGAGCAAGAGCAAACCTTTATTTCTTTTTAAGGAATGAAGATGAAAAGTGGCTCGCATGATCCCGCGAGCAATCGCGGGGCTAGATAGATGATCATCTCTTTGATGCAAATCAGAGAACAGAATCCGGCTTACAGCTTGCCTTGATATTATTGAAATCTTAAAAATAATGCGAACCTACAAATTATATGCAAATACCGCAAATTGCGAATTACGCGAATTATTTATTCGCATTATTAAAATTTGCGGTATTTGCATAAATTTGCGGATTCGCATTATATTCATTTATGAAACGATCAGAACTATTCTTCTCATTTTTATTGGTTCCGCTGGATTTTTTAATGATTGTCTTGGCCGGCGTTTCAGCTTATTATATTCGTTATGCCCAATTTTTTCAAGAATTAAGGCCGGTGATATTTAATTTGCAATTTGGAGGATATATAAAAATTGTTTTGCTTATAGCCGCGCTTTGGCTTATTATTTTTGCTTTTACAGGGCTTTATAATATAAAAGGATCGCGCAGATTGGCGCAAGAAATTTTCAGGGTAATCTTGGCGTGCTCTACCGGATTTATGCTGATAGTCATATTAATTTTTGTCAGGCGGGAACTTTTTGATTCCCGCTTTATTGTTTTGGCCGGCTGGATATTGTCCATAATATATATCAGTTTTTCGCGAAGCTTAATAAGATTAATCCAAAGAGCTTTATTCAAATATGGCATAGGAGTTCATCAAGTTGTTTTAGTGGGCAATAGCAAGACAACGGATAATTTAATTTATTATTTTTCCAGTAAAAAAAGTTCCGGCTATGAAGTCGTAAAGCGCTTTAGGGATTTTAGCATTGAAACAGCCAATGAGCTGGCGGAGTTTTTAAAAACAAAAGAAGTGGACGAGATAATGCAAAGCGATCCTAATTTAAGCAAGCCGGAAATTTTGCGCTTATATGATTTCGCGGATGAACACCACTTGACTTTTAAATACGCGGCTGATTTGTTGGGAGCAAAAGTTTTAAAAACAGAAGTAAGGGAGATGGCGGGAATTCCCATAGTGGAAGTCAAGAAAACTCCGCTTGACGGATGGGGCAGGATTATCAAGAGAATTTTTGATATTGTTTTAGCCGTATGTTTGATAATTATTTTCAGCCCGCTAATGATTTTTTTCGCTTTTCTAATCAAGCTTGATTCCCGCGGACCGGTATTTTATAAAAATGAAAGAGTCAGTAAAAATGGAATCTTTAAGCTTTTTAAATTCAGATCAATGCAGGCGCAGCATTGCGTTGGCAAAGAATACGGCGAGGATTCCGCGCTGAAATATGAAAAAGAATTAATAAACCGGCAGAACACTAAGCAGGGCGAGCCGATTTATAAGATCGCCAATGATCCGCGGCTGACCGGAGTCGGGAAATTTATCAGGCGCTGGAGCATAGACGAATTGCCGCAGTTTTTCAATGTCTTGGCCGGGAATATGAGCTTGGTCGGGCCCAGGCCGCACCAGCCGCGCGAAGTGGCCAGATACGAGCACCACCATAAAAAAGTCATGAGCATAAAGCCGGGCATTACCGGATTGGCGCAAATATCAGGCCGCAGCGACTTAAGCTTTGAAGACGAAGTTAAACTTGATACTTATTACATTGAAAATTGGTCTTTGTTTTTTGATCTGTCAATACTTTTGCGAACGCCTTTGGCGGTTTTGAGGGGGAGAAAAGCGGAATAATTCGTCGCGTAACGCATAACGCGTAACGCGTAACATATAATTTAAATAATTAAAATATTATTTAGTTAACGAATTAACGGGTTAACCCCGTTAGATAATTTATCTATACGGGGTTAACGAGTTATTATTAAAAATTTAATTAACCCGTTAACGGTTATTGGCAGAATGAAAGTTGACAGTTAATTTTATTAAATAATTTTCGTTACGCGTTATGCGTTACGAGTTACGCGAGTATGAATGTAGCAATAATCCCTGACCACCTAGCCCAAGATGGCGGCGCGGAAAAAGGGCTGAATGCGCTGGCTGATATTTTTCCTGACGCTCCTATTTATACCTTGCTTTACGAAAAGAAAAATGTTGATAAATATTTCAAGGATAAGCATATAGAAACTTCCATTATCCAGAAGCTTCCCGGCGGAGTAAGCCACTATCAATGGTATATGCCGTTTATGCCCATGGCGGTTGAGTTTTTTGATTTGCGGAAGTTTGATTTGGTGATTTCCGATGCCAGCGCTTTTGCCAAGGGAGTTATTACTTCTCCCGACACTTTGCATATCTGCTATTGTCATACGCCAACCAGATATTTATGGGATTATACTCATCAGTATATTAAAGAATTAAAATACAATAAATATTTTAAAAAAATAATTTCTCTAATTTTAAATTATATACGAATTTGGGACAGGCAGGCGGCTGACAGAGTGGATGTGTATATAGCCAATTCAAAAACCGTGCGGAAAAGGATCAGGAAATATTACCGCCGCGAATCGCGAGTAATATATCCTCCAGTGGAGATAGATAAATTTCATATTTCCAATAATGTAGAAGATAAATATTTTTTGATTGGCGGCCGGCTCGCGCCGTACAAGCGCGTTGATTTGGCGATAGAAGCTTTTGTTAAAACAGGCAAGAAATTAAAAATATTCGGCGATGGAGTTGACTTGCCGCGATTAAAAAATATAGCGGGCAAGCATCGGAATATTGAATTTTTAGGCAGAGTTGATGATAAAGAAAAAGATGAATTATACAGCCGCTGCCAGGCGTTTATAAATCCGCAGGAAGAAGATTTCGGCATCACGGTAATTGAGGCAATGGCATCGGGCCGGCCGGTAATCGCTTATAACAAAGGCGGAGCGGCTGAAACCGTGATAGATAATAAAACAGGAATTTTATTTGATGAGCAAACAGCGGATTGCTTGGCTGAAGCTGTAAATAATTTTGACAGCGCGAAATTCAATCCGCGGGAGATTCGGCAACACGCGGAACGGTTTTCAACTGAAAATTTTAAAAGAGAAATAGAAAAGTTTATCAATGAGGAATACAAGGCATTCAAAAGTTCGTTATAACTTATAACCCATAACTTATAACTTTTGGTAAGTGCTGTTAACACGAGTTATAAGTTATGGGTTATAAGTTATTAGAATATGAAAATAGGAATTGATATTAGAACATTAATGGATATTCAATACAGCGGCATCCCGGAATATACTTTAAATTTGATCAAGGAGATTTTAAAGCTGGACAAAAAAAATCAATATAAGCTATTCTATAATTCCGGAACAGATGTAAGTAATAAAATTCCAAAATTTGATAATGCGGAAATAATCAAAACTAATTATCCCAATAAACTATTCAACAATGTAATGCAAAGAGTGTTAGGTATGCCAAAAATTGATCAGCTTCTTGGGGCGGATCTTTTTTTTATGCCTAATATCGGCTTTGTATCATTGTCAAATCAATGCAAAAAAATAATTACTGTTCATGATTTGTCGTTTTTGAGATTTCCAGAATTTTTTTCTTTAAAAAGGAGAGCATGGCACAGTATTGTCGGCGTAAAAAAAATGCTTAATCAATTTGATAAAGTAATCGCCGTAAGCGAGAATACTAAAAATGATTTGATTGATTTATGCGATATTAAAGCAGAAAAAATAAAAGTAATTTATCATGGAGTTGGCAGTGAATATAGAGTTATTAATTCAGACAGCCAAAAATTAAAAGAAACAAAAATAAAATATAGTTTACCTGATAATTTTATTTTATATTTGGGCACTTTGGAGCCGCGCAAAAATGTGGAAGGGATTATTCGCGCTTTCAATGAATTAAAAAGAAAAAATAAAAATTTAGAAAATTTTAAATTGGCAATAGCCGGAGGCAGGGGATGGAAGTATAAAAATATTTTTAAAATCTGGAATGAATCAAAATATAAAGATAGTATTATTTTTTTGGGCTATGTTGACAGCGCGGATAAGGTTTATCTTTATAATTTGGCGAGTTTATTTGTTTATCCGTCTTTTTATGAGGGATTTGGCCTGCAATTGCTTGAAGCAATGGCTTGCGGGACTCCCGTAACATGCAGTTTTGCTTCATCGCTTTCGGAAGTGGCAGGGGATGCGGCTGTAATGGTTGACCCATATAATATTGCTCATATTGCCGGCGCCATTGAGCAGATTTTAACTGATAATGAATTAAAAAAAGATTTAATAAAAAAAGGCCTGGCGCGAGCCAAGCATTTCAGCTGGGAGAAAACCGCTAAAGAATATTTGGAGTTGTTTGACAATTTTAATGTATAGCTCCCACAAATCTACAAATCCTTTACAAATCTACAAATTCTATAATTATAATATTTTATCTAATATTTGTAAATTTGTAGTTGATTTGTAGATTTGTGGGAGCTTATTATAGATCCAACTTCCTCGCCAAAAAATCTTCAAGTATTTTATAGCCGTGGTGTTTTTGACCGATAGCGAAGTTTTCTTCCAGTTTTTTATTTAAATTTTTATCAATAAGCCATCTGATTGATTTTTGGACGGCTTTTTGTATATTCTCTTGGGGCGCTTTATGCAGTCCGTTTTCCAATATTTCCAATTCATCGCCCAGCGATATTATATTGTACCCTTCTCTTTTAATATCTTCTTTAAATACCGGATATTCAAAAACAACAATCGGCTTTTTTGCGAATATCGCCTCTATGAATTGGTTGCCCCAGCCCTCCCAGATACTGGGGAAGGTAATAATGTCAGCATGCACATATATATCCCAAAGCGAATATATTTTTATTCTCTGCCTATAGGCGCGGTTGGCTTTTATCACATTTGAAATAAATTTAATATGTATTTTATCGTCAAAAGCCTTGGCTTTTATTTTTAAGAGATAATCATTGTCCATGTCTTCGGTGTAGCCGGCGATTAAAAGAATAACATTAGGGTTTGAATTAATTTTTTTGCCGTTGTAAAGTTTTTTGCCTTTTAGCTCATCTAATTTTTTCTGGAGGGTTTTTGTAAAATCCATTGCCAATTCAACTCCTTTTCTGGGCAGTACTCGCGTGGCCTGGAGTACAATAATATCAGTGGACTTTATTTTTAATTCTTTGAGCAGATCTTTATTGAATGAATCTTTTGACCATGGCTTTTGGTTAAAATTAAAAATATCAGGCAGAACATAGCTGTCAATGTTAAATCTTTTTTTCAGCTCTCTTCCGGCCAAAGAATTAATAGTAATGTGCTCTATGTACTTGCTTTTTGGCGGCATGAATTTTTTCATGTAATTTCTTACGTATGCATTCCTGACTATGTCAAATTCATTGCGCTCCCAATAAAAATCATGGTGCGTGGCCAGGCAGGGCAGTTTGTGTCTGTCCACCCACTTGGCAAACGGCTTGGCGGCCGCCAGATGGCTGCCGAAAGAAAAAATATTATGTATGAGAACAGCGTCAAATTTTTCAATTCTTTGTATTTCGTCAAGCTTGCTTAATATCTTCTCGGAAATTTTATTCATTTTTCTTTTCAATTCATCGTCTTCCAA
>JAZDKT010000029.1:0-8194 GCA_043802685.1 Candidatus Falkowiibacteriota bacterium
GCAAGGCGGGCAGCCGGGGCCTTTTATTTCGCCCCAATCTAATTTTGGGAACGCGGCCAAGCCGATTTCTGAAAAAATCATCGCGCCAAGCGGTGTTGGGCGAAATGATCCTTGTCCATGCGGAAGCGGCAAGAAATTTAAAAAATGTCATGGGAAATAGCACTTGGAAACTCGGTTTCCAAGTGGTTCCAAGAAATTTAAAAAACATCATGGGAAATAAGCTAAATATTGAACGCGGGGATTAAAAATATAAATCACGATATAAATACATATTAAAATGATTATTACGGGAAAAGTTTTGGCGGTAAAAAGCCCCAAGGATTATTATAAAATTAAAGATGAGTCGATTTTGGTTGCAAAAAATACAACGCCCGATATTGTCATGATTATTCATCGCATCAAGGCTATTGTTACCGAAATAGACAATAAATTGTGCCATGCGGCGATAATCGCCAGAGAATATGGCAAGCCCCTTATTATGGGCGCGCCAGACGCAACTAAAAAATTTAAAACAGGAGATAAAATTAGAATAAATTTAGAAAATAAAAATATTGTTAAGATAAAATGATCGATTTATTCAAATACACATATCTTTTAGATATAAAAAATATACGCAAATCCATCGATAATCTGTGGAGGCAATATCAAAAAATCTTAGACGATCCAAGAGCCGCGTGGACAGAAATAAATGAAGCTAGAGCCATCCTTTATTTTATTGGTTATTTGTATCCTGAAAAAATAGCGCTGGAATCGCTTGAGGGAAGAATAAAATTTATAAACCCGGCTATCTCGCTTGATAAGTTTTTGACGGCTATAGATAAAAACGATGAAAAAATATTGAAAAAATACGGGAAGAATAAGAATTTCCAAAAACTAAAAGAATTTTATCTTATTGTTAAAGATATAAAAAACAGGGTTAAAAACGGCGCTTATCTTGATGAAGGAAGGTTTAATGAAAAGTATAAGAAACTTAAGCCCAAAAACTATTTCTAAATATTAGTATTGGAATAGTGAATAAGCAACAAAAATGTCATGGGAAATAGTACTTGGAAACTCGGTTTCCAAGCAGTCCAAGTAGACCATTTTTTTAAGTTATAATCCGGGGTTGTCGCTGATACTGTTGACTTTCGGTTCAAAACCTGCTAGGATAATACATTATTCTAATATTATCAAATAGCAGGTTTTGTTTTACCGTTTTTAATAATTTTTACTATGCCAAAAAGATTAATTGTGATTTTAGCGATTATCGGGTTATTGTTTAGCTTCGAAAGCCAAGCTTATTCCACTTTTTCCAATGGAACACTGGTTAAAGGCAGCGGGCCGGAAGTTTATGTCTTGGAACATGGAATTAAAAGATGGATTCCCAATCCGGCGATTTTTAAAAATTTATTTTATGATTGGGGAAAAATAAAAAAAGTGGCAGACGATATGCTGAACAGTTTTCCAAACGGGAATAATATGGGTAAGATTTTTTCCGATGGCGCGCTATTAAGATCCGATAAAAGCCCCAAAGTTTATTTGTATGATAACGGCAAATTGCGCTGGGTGCCGGATCCCGATATTTTCAATTCAAATGATTTTTCTTGGGAGAATATAACGGTTATTCCCGATAATAAAATAAAAACATTAAAAGTCAGCGCTGACGTAAAGAGCGGCGAATTTCTTCTTTTACCCGCGACTTTTATTACCGTCAAACCGCCCAAGGAAACCGATATAAAAAAAGTAACATTCAGCTACTCGGGCGTTAATCCGACCGGACCCGTTTCAGAATTAACATGGGAAACATTTTTGGACGGCTATGATGCGGCTTGGCAGGGGGCATCTTCGAAATATACGCGCACGATTGATTTGCCGGCGGTAAATAAAACATATACTTTTTACGCGAGGAGCCGGAATAAGGATGGCAAGATTGATTCGCGGCCCGCTTCCTATACATTTAAGACCATTGACTTTTCATCTTTATATAATCAGCTGAAAATTAGCAGCGTAACGCGCAAGGCCGTTCCCGAACTTAATGAAAATATTAAAATTACCAATAGTTCAAAAACAAGCATTGATATTACCGGGCTAGTTGTTAAAAATCAAAAAAATGAAACGGCGTACTTGCCCAAAGCGGTTGAAGTATTGTATTTGCAGGCAGGGGACTTGGCAAAAAATTTAATTCTTGAACCTGGTAAAACCGTTATTATTTTTAGCGGCCCTTCTCCCGCGGGGAAAAATTTCCGCTTGAATAAATGCGCGGGATATTTGAATTATTATTATAATTTCTTGCCGAGGATTCGAGAGGAATGTCCCAAGCCCATAGAGCAGGAACTCGCCGGTTTTAATAGAAATTGCCGCGATTATGTAAAAAATCTTAAAGCTTGCGCGCCTCCCAATACAGCTGATATAAAAGTAACTTATGACAGCCAGTGCACAAATTATTTAATAAGCGCATTCAATTATTCAAATTGCGTCGCGCGTTATCAGATTGATCCGGATTTTTTAAAAAACGATTGGTACATTTATTTAAATAGAAGTTCGGGTTTTTGGAATGATCTGCGTGATGAAGCTAAATTGCTGGATAAAGACGGCAATTTAATAGACAGTTATAGCTATTAAAGAGAGTTTAAAAGGATAATTTAATATTTTAGCGCGTAAAATAGACCGGGTTTTCCCGGTCTATTTTATAATAATCATTTTTGTGCTATAATATAGGCAGTTAATTATCCATAAACGTCAAATGACAAGGAGGGCTAAAATATGGCAAATTTTTGGCTGAAAGCTATTTTTTATGTTAAACTTTTTAAGCGCGAGATTTGTCCGCGCGCGGCATATGCGCAAACGGGGGCAATCAGGGGCGTGAATTTTTACAACTCTTTTTAAAAGACTATTTTTTAGTCTTTTATTTATTTATGCAATCAGAACTGCAAGAAAAAATTAAAAGATTTATTTTAGATGAAGGCGTGGCTGATCGCAAGCTAACCGAAGATGCTTTCGCCGAGGCCCAAAAAACCATAAAAAAGTTTAGTGATGTTTTGATTGAGAAAAAAATCATTCCGGAAGAAAAAGTAATGAAGATCAGCGCTTATGTTCTAGGCGTTCCGTTTATTGATTTGATTGATGAAGAAATCGCAAAAGATGTTTTAATGGTAATACCCGAGCCGATTGCCAAAGAGCATAGCATTATTGCTTTCAAAAAAAGGGGCAGCGAGCTGTTTGTGGCGATGCTTGATCCCGAGGATCTTCAGACGATCGAATTTATTAAGAAAAAAACCGGGTTAAAAATTTCCGCCAGCCTTACAACGAGAGAGAGTATTAAAAATAGTCTCAAGCAGTATCAAAAAAGCTTGGAAGCGGAATTTGAAGATCTGATCAATAAAGGTTCTCCCAAAGGCGGATTAAAAATTATCGAAGAGGGAGAGGAAGAGCAGTCAGGCGATTTGGAGAAGAAAGCTTATGATATGCCGGTTGTAAAAATCGTTGATACTTTGCTTAGCCATGCGATCAGCGAGGGGGCCAGCGATATTCATATTGAGCCGGAAGAAAAGGATGTTTTAGTCCGTTATCGCGTGGATGGCGTTTTAAAAAAAGCCATGATTTTGCCTAAAGCGGTTCACCAGGGAATTATTGCCAGAATAAAAGTATTGGCAAATCTTAAGCTGGATGAGCATCGCCTTCCTCAAGACGGAAGATTTAAAATAGAGGGGGAAGATTACAAAATGGCGTTCCGCGTGTCGGTATTGCCCATTTTTGACGGCGAGAAGATCGTTATGCGTCTTCTAAATGAAAATATGCATGGGCTTAGTTTGGAGAAAATAGGTTTTTGGGGGAAAGCTTATGATAATCTAAAAGAAGAAATTGCCAAGCCAAACGGTATAATTTTAGTGACAGGGCCTACCGGGAGCGGGAAAACCACGACCCTTTATTCAATATTGGAAATATTAAACACGCCCGACGTCAATATCAATACTATTGAGGATCCGATTGAATATAGGATGCCCCATGTCAATCAAACCCAGGTGCATGTAAAAGTGGGATTGACTTTTGCGGCCGGGTTAAGATCTCTTTTGCGCCAGGATCCGGATATTATTATGGTTGGGGAAATTCGAGACGAAGAAACGGCGGAAATGGCAATTCACGCGGCTTTGACCGGGCATCTTGTGCTTTCGACTCTGCATACTAATTCGGCCGCCGCGACAATACCCAGATTGATTGATATGAAAATAGAGCCATTTTTAATCGCTACCACGATAAATGTTATTATTGCTCAAAGGTTAGTGCGCCGATTATGCCCTGAATGCCGCAAGCCGTATCATTTGGATAAAGATGCTTTGAATAATTTATCAAAAAAGATCGATCTTGAAAAAATTCTTAATATTGTAAATAAAGAAAAAATAGCCAATGTTAAAAAATGGGAAAATCACGTATTCTATAAGCCCGAGGGGTGCGATCGCTGCCAGAAAGAAGGGTATAAAGGGCGAGTCGGGGTTTATGAGGTGCTTAAAAGCAATGAAGCGATTAGGGTCCTGGTTAATAAAGGCTCTAACGCCGATCTTATTCAGAAACAGGCCGTTGGGGACGGCATGCTTACAATGCTTGAGGATGGATTTGTTAAATTTGTCCAAGGAATAACATCTATCGAGGAAGTTTTAAGAGCAACGCAGGAATAAACCCATTTTAACATTAAAGCATATTAACATATTAACAAAATGCTTTAGGTTCTTTATGTTAAAATGTTAAAATGTTAAAATGTTAAAATGTTTTTATGCCGCAATATTCTTATAAGGCAAAAAATAAAAATGGAGAAATAAAAACAGGTGTTTTAGACGCGGCCAATGAAGCTTTTTTGCGTAAAAAACTTAAAGGAAGCGGATTGGCGCTTTTTTCTCTTAAAGAGGCAAAGAAAAGCAAAGACATCGATCTGGAGTTTATAACCAAATACTTGGGAGTGCCGCAATTGGAGATTATAACTTTTGTTCATCTTTTAACGGTAATGGTTAAAGCCGGGCTTTCTTTGTCTAAATCGCTTGATGCTTTGGCCAGGCAGACGACAAACGCAAGATTCGCCAAGATTATCAGCGCGGTAAATATTGATGTAGCTAAAGGCAATAGTTTCGCGGACTCGCTAGCTAGACATCCTGATGTTTTCGATGATCTTTTTGTAAATATGGTGCGCGTGGGGGAGTTGAGCGGCACTTTGGATACCATTCTTGAGCTTTCAGCGGAGCAGATGAGAAAAGATTATGATCTCAAAAGCAGAGTAAAAGGGGCGATGATGTATCCGGCGGTAATTTTGCTCGTGATGCTCGCGGTAGGAGTGGTTGTAATGGTTTATATAATTCCAAAATTAACCGTTATATTCACTTCGATGAATGTTGATTTGCCTGCCTCGACCAAATTATTGATCGGGATAAGCGACATGCTCACTAAACACGGGCTTGAGGTATTTGGCGCGGCATTAGCGCTTGGTTATTTGTTTAGAATGTTCTTGCGAAGCAATGCCGGTATTAAAATTTTCGACAAGTTTATTCTTAAGCTGCCTGTTTTCGGCGATATCTCTAAAAAAATAAATATCGCGCGCTTTGCCAGAACAACCTCTTCGCTGATAAAAGGCGGAGTATCCATTAGCACGGCTTTAAAAACCGTTTCAAAAACTTTATCCAATTATTATTATAAAGAATCAATTAAAATCGCCGCCGAGAAAATTGAAAAAGGGGATACTTTAAAGGATATACTGGAGGAAAGAGAAAATCTTTATTCCCCTCTTGTATTGCAGATGATTGAAGTGGGAGAGGAAACTGGATCGCTGGACTCTATCTTAATGGATTTGGCGGAATTTTATGAAGGAGAAATCAATGAAACGACAAAAAATTTATCTACTATTATTGAGCCGATTTTGATGGTAATAATGGGTATTGCCGTTGGTTTTTTCGCGATTTCAATGATTCAGCCGATGTATTCAATAGGAGACTCTATTTAGGAGTAAAATTTCTAATTTCTAATTTCTAATTTCTAATTTCTAATTTCTAATTTCTAATCAATTTTTTAAAGAGATGTTAAACAAAGAAAAAGGTTTTACACTCATAGAGATTATTATTGTGATTGCTATCATATCAATCATTACGGTAATTTCTATGGCTTCTTGGCAATCTTTTTCCGACGCGGCGAATTTGGGCAATACCGCGAAAATGATAGAAACGAAAATAAAGCTGGCAAAAAGCTATTCATTGAGCGCGTTAAATGATGTTAACTATGGAGTTCATTTAGAGGCTGCAAATGTGACAATTTTTCCAGCCAATGTGGCATATAATCCTGTCGGACTCAACAATCAGGTTTTTGCTTTGACTGATGGCGTGGAAATATATAGCGGGGCGGGAAATAATATTGTTTTTAGCCGTTTGACCGGCGTTACGGATGACGCGGGCGCTATCGGCATCAGAATTATCAAAAGACCTTCCAAGACAAAAACAATTTTCATCAATGCTCAAGGACAAACCGGCACTGATAGTTTTGAAGCCAGTTCTATTCCGCCGATCGTGGAAGATACCGCGAACAATATTAATGCAAGGCATATCCATTTTAATCTTTCGGCGTGGAGCATTCAGAGCAATCCGCCTATAACAGATTTAATTTTTAGAAAGGGCGATGGGACGCTTATTGAAAGTATTAATACTGCTTCTTTTTTCAACGCTGGCATATTTGATTGGCAGGGATCGGTTACGGTTGATGCCGTAGCGCAAAATTTAAGGATTCATACTCTGGACACAAATGGCACTACTCTTTGCGTAATTCGGGACAGGATGCAAAACAGCAAAACGATCAAAATATCTTTTATAGATAGCGGAATTACAAAAGAAATCGTAACTTATACGGAGAATGTGGATGGCGCGGTTACTGTTTCTCCGAATTACTCTTTTGTTGATAATCCAATTGAGGCGCAATAATTTTTTAGATAATCGCAAAATTATGAAAATAAAAAATATCAGCCAAAAAGGTTTCGGGTTGATTGAAATACTTTTAGTGGTTGGCGTGGGAATGGCGACTTTTTTGGGCATTGAACAATATTTAAATTTATCTTGGCGGGCGGCGCGTCAAGATTCTCACCAGACGGAAGCTCTTTATTGGGTAAAGGCGAATTTAGAGCAAGCCCGGGCGGTTCGCGATGAAGATTGGGCGTTGATTTCTTCTCTGGTTTTAGGCAATCAATACAATTTCATAGCTAACGGCGCGACTCCTGAAAAATGGACAGTGCAGACAGGGGCGCGAAGCGAAGGCCGCTACACTGTTTGGTTTACTACTTCCCAGGTACAGCGCGACATCAATAGCGATATTGTCATTACGGGAGGAACTGTTGATCCTAATACTTTTAAAATCAATTCTAATGTTTCGTGGGACGAAAGCGGCGCGGCAAAACAGATTAGCATTTCAGAGTATTTGGTTAATTTTAAATGATAAAATTTTGGCTATTATGGAGTTTAAAAAAACTATAGACCCCGTTAGAAGTTTTTGGCGGAAAAAATTTTTAAAATTTTTCCGCGCGGCATTTTATGGGGCAATGTAGGGATAATAATATTTAGTATAAACAGTATGGCAATAAACAACAAACAGGCTTTTAACGGGGCGGATATTAAAATTTTAAAAAGTAAAAAAGGATACACATTGGTGGAAATGCTTCTTTACGTGGCTCTTCTGGGAATTATTACGGTAGTTATCGTAGGAGTTTTTTTCACGATCAGCCGCACGAATAGCAGAATAGTTTCGCTCATCGAAATAAATTCCAATGCTTATTCGGCAATGGAAAGAATGGCATATGAAACAAGCAATGCCAATAACGTTTATCTTCCCACCAGCAATTTTACAAATAATTATGACGAAGCGAAAGCAAAGCAATTTTCTTTGGCAACGCGGCAAGCGGTTTCTGCCAACGAAAACATCGCTTATGTAGATTTTTATTTGGAGAATAATACGATTTTTATGAAGCAAGACGGAGCAAACCCTGTCGCCCTTACTTCTTCCAATGTTTCCGTGCAAAGCTTAGATTTTTATTATTATAAAAATGGCGAGAGAGAGTCGGTAAAGATTGATTTTACGGTCAAGCCGAATAATATTTTAAATTCCGAAGTTAAAATTAATCTTATTACTGTTATCGCGCTTCGATCATGATATTTAATTTAAAAAAAATGAAAAATATTTTTAAAAAAAATAATTCGCG
>JAZDKT010000030.1:0-15510 GCA_043802685.1 Candidatus Falkowiibacteriota bacterium
AAAATTTAAAAGTGGCGGGACAAATATATTTAAAAAGACCATTTACTTTGGTGCAAAGTGAATGGTCTTTTTAATAAGTCTGCCGCCTCGCCGCAGTCTCTCAGCAGAGGACTGCGGCGGCTCGCCTGCTTATCCGTCGCAGTCACTTTCCCCGCAAGAAGCAGGGGCAGGCAGGAGACTGCGACGCGGCGGAAAAAGTGAATGGTTTTTAAATAGAAGATATGTTATTTTATTTAAAATCAATTAATTCATCCGTACATTGCCATTCGCGAGTTATGCGTTACGAGTTACCTGCCTGCCGGCAGGCAGGTGCGTTACGCGCGATCAATCAAACGGATTGGAAATTTTGTCTAATTCCCGCCTGCTTGTTTTTTCGTTTATTTTTTCTATGATAGAATTAAATTTTTCCATGTCAACCGCTTCAATCATTATTGTTTCTTGAAGTATTTCTATTTCCTCGGCGCGGGTAATGATTTGGTAGAAATTTTTATACAAAAATAAAGCATTATACAATAACGATGAAACGCTTAAAATTATAATGAATAAATAAAAAGAGAGAATTATTTTTTTGGGGCTTAATTTTATTTTTTTCATCATATATTTATTTATCAGTCCAATAAGCATCCGCGGAAATAGCAATGCCGATGCCGCTTTCTTGACCCGCGATTTTATTGGCCGTAAATGACTTGGCGGATGCCGCGGGAAGCTCCAGCGTATTTATATTTATGTAATAGCATAATGATTCTAAATCAACCAAGTAATTCATTAAATTTGAAAAATTTCCTTGAGCGGAAAGATTCAATGGTATTTTTTGAAATGTTTTGCTGTCGTCAAGATTTTTAAAAGCATCCATATTTATTTTTTGCTGAACATTGTTTTTGTAAGCCAATTCTTCCAAGGCCGTAATAAAATCAAGCTCTCTGCCTTTTACGACAAAGGATTTGCTCAGCGTTTCCAATTCAGGGTCTATTTTTTCCAAATTTTCTTTTAATTCTTTTAAGCTTTGCCCCGTGATGTATCTTTTTTCCATTTCAGCTATTTGATTTTCAACCTCTGCTTTTATTCGCTTAATATCGTTTACGGTCGGTATTATAATCAGGCAGGCTATGCCGCAAATAACAGCGGCAAAAATCGCAGAAATAATGATTATTTTTTTTTTCAGGCTATATTTTATAAAATTTTCTATTTGCATATGAATATAATAGGGTTTATGCGTTTAAATATAATTTATGTAAATTTTATATTAAAGCATATTAAATTGTCATATGATTAAATTGCTGCATTGTTACATTGCTAAATTGATAGTGTTAAAACAATTTAACAATGCAGCAATTTAACAATGTTTGCAGGAATGTTTTAATAAATAAAAATAATATTCAATAGTTTGGCGTTCAAACACATAAGCCCTACTTAATATCTTTCAATAAAGATAAATTCAGTGTTGCGCTCATTTCAAAACTTACATTTTCTTTCTGAAGTATGTTTTGCAGGGGGAATTGAATGTCAAAATAAACCGGAGATTCTTCCAAGTTTTTTTTGAAAGACAGCAATCCTTCGCGCGTATCCGCGTATCCGCTGATGTTGATAGACGGAGGAACGCGATTTATTTTAACAAGGGACAATGCGATATTTTCAGGGGTTTTTGCGGCCAAATCTTCAACCAGCAAAGACAATTCCATGAAATCGTTTTGGACCTGAGAAATTTGGCTCATTTGAAAATTAATATCTCGCACTTTTACATTATGCGTTTGGCTAGTTTCAGCAACCAGAGTAGTTTGTTCTATTATTTTATTAAAATTATTTTGTAAAATTAATTTAGCCGTTAAAAGAGTTATGGCTATTATTATCGCGGCTATAATCAAAATATAGCCTATTCTTTTTAATTCTTTGTATAAGCGCCCCAGCTTAGCTTCTTTTTTTAATTTTTGGGGTATTAAGTTTAATGTAAGCATAAGAATCAGTGATTAACTAAATTCTAATTAACTAAAAATTATATTTCTTCTATGATTATTCCTCTTAAAGCAAGGCCGATTGCCGTAGCGAAGGTTATGCTTGCGTCTTGGGTTATTGATAATATTTTATTTTGTTTTTTATTATTATTTTTATTTAAATCAATTTCCAAGCTATGTTTTTCTTTTAAAATGTTAGAAAATTTCTTGCTGGATTCAGATAAATTAACCAAAGCATCGCCGTGTTTAACGGGAATTGAAAACTCTTTACTGATAATCTCATTCAAGTTTTTTATGTTAGCTCCGCCGCCGCAAAGCAAAATTTCATTAATCGGCCCTCTGGCGGAGAATTGAAAGTCATAAAATTCAATAGCTTCATGAATTTTTTTTATTAATTCATGGGTAGTATCGGAAAGAATATTTTTAATAATGCCTTCAGCTTTTTTTTCGTCAAAACCGCAGATAATTTTCGCTTTTTCAGCTTGGCTAACTTTAATTTTTAATGTCTTGGCAATGCGGTTAGTCACTTCTTCTCCGGATATCGGCATGCTTGCCGTAAAAAGAATCGTATTTTTTGAATAGATAATCATGCTTGTCCGTTTGGCTCCGATATCAATGATTCCATAATTTTTTTCAGATTGGCCGCCTATTCCAGCGGCTTCTTCAGTTAGCAGGCTGCGGCAGATAGAAATCGGCTCTATTTCCAGAGCCACAATAGAATACTTGGCTTCCTTGAGCAAATTAGCATATTGGCTCACTATATCCTGCGGCGCGGCGCCTATCAAAACTAATTGCTTATCATCCAACGTTTTTATAATTTGCCAGTCATAATACATTTCATTTATTGGAATTGGTATGTGCTTTTCAATTTCATTGCTGATAATTTCCCGCATGGGGTTTGGAGTTCTTTCAACTTCAATAAGCTTGATGAAGGTTTTAGTTTCAGGCAGGCATGATATTATTTCCCCGGAGCTAACTTTGCCGAACTGCGGATTTGCGATAAGTTTTTTTATTTGTTTTATAACTTCTTCTTTATCTTTTATTTCTCCGCCTTCAATCAGGCCGGCAGGCAGGCTGGCTTTTCCCATGGCTTGGATTTTTATTTTATTCCTGATTTTATTAAGCTGGACAAATTTTAAAGACAAATCAGATATGTCCAAACCTATCGGGTAAGTTGACGACCGTGAGAATAGCATAAGTACTAAATTACTAATTTCTAAATTATAATTCCTAATTTCTAATAAATGCCTAATGCTAAAATTTCTAATGCCTAATTGTTTTTTAGTCATTTAAGCATTATATATTTGAAATTTTATTAGAAATTATAATTTATAATTTAGAAATTTTTAATAGTTATATTTTAAAAATATCCATAGTATTTGATAATTTAATTATAGCATATTGTCCGGAAAAAGTATTTTAATATTCCTCTTCCCAATGCTCTACTACTATGGTTGGCGATGTTGATGCCGATCCAAGGGAATCCGTTATTATATTATTATCATGCGTAATATTAATCAGCTCTTGACAGCTTGTAATAGTCAATTTTCTGGCGATCAAGCCGCCGGTGACATTAAAATCATTAGAAGCATCAGCCGCGATATTTGTTAAATTCATTAAATCATTAGCATAGATAATTCCGCTGATTTCTACATCGCCGGTATATTGCTTAAAGTCCGCATGTCTGCCCGCGAGTATTCCCGACGGGGCGCCGGAAGCGTGGTTTATATATAAGTTGCTCGGACCGATTCTTCCTGCCGCGCTCCATTTTTCATTTTTACCGACAGTAAAATCATTTTCAACCACTAAAAGCCCGTTTACTGTCAAAGTTTGCGCGCCTTTTAATTCAACATCTCCGGTTACATAAGTGGTGGTAGCGTTTAAAATTAAATTTTGGTTATTTTTCATCAAGTCTTCAAATTCATTTTCAGTATATACATTATCGGCAATATTAAAATATGAAGTCGGCTCGGCTGAATTAAAATCTACCGCCGGCATTGATATCTCATCCGCAGGCCCGTTTGGGTAGTTGCTGGCGTAAATATCACCGGAAACGGTTACGGTAGCGGAAAAGTGCTCATTGTACACGCCAACAGCTTTAAGGTCAGTATCTATGTTAACAATACTGCTGTTATTAATAACAAAAGTGTTGTTTGAATGAGCGCTTCCGTTAGAAAAATTAACATTACTATCTGAAATATTAATATTGCCGTCAGCATAGCCGCCATTATCCTCAATCCCTGATTCCCCGATAGCTTTATATATAAAAGCTCTAATTACTCTTTGGGCCGTATTGCCATTTCCAATATCAATAGAGCCGGTTGAGACAATTTCTCCATGCGCTTTGCTTGAGTTCGTTATAACTGCGGTATATGAACCAGTGTTTGGGCCGAATGCGTTTATGCGGGTAGTGGTAGCGATCCATGACGCATTATTTTCAAAATCGCTTTTGTAAGCGGAATTATTTTTTATTAACCAGACCATCTCGTTGATTCCGGTTTCTGCCAGGTAATATACTTTGTTTCCTATTGCATGGCTGCGCGCTATTGATTTTTCAATTGATGAAATACTTAAAAAATAGATTGCCAAAAATAAAAACAATAAGGTCGTTATCACAGTAATAACCAATGCGATTCCTTTGTTGTTTTTTATATGCGAATTGAATTTCGGCATTTTTTTTGCGGTAGTATTTGCTTTTGGCAAAAACATTATTATAATTATTACCAATTTCTTATATACACATTAGAATTAATATTTAGCTTTTTTTCGCCTTTTTTCAATTCCATTGAAATATTTATTAATCCGCCTGATCCTAAAAAAGCCATGTTATTAAAATATTCGCCCACAATACGATCTTCTAAAATTATTGTTTCCGGCGAACCGGCGCTATCATGAATAACATAAACAGCCGGGTCGTCGGGAAAATCAAAGTAATACGCTATATGAGATCGCATTAAGTCAGTTCCATTCAGATAATAGCGGATATATGTTATTTCATCTATGTTATGGCCGTCTTGAAAAAAGATTTCATCAGAAGGCGTGGTTGATATGTCAGTAGCTAAAACAGCAGCTTGTCTTAATTCTCTGGATATTCTGTCTAAACAAACCCGGATGTTTTGTGTTAGCTCAGCTTTATCCGCGCTTTTGATGTAAGCTTGTTGCGCCAAGACATACATCGAGCCAACCAATAAAACAACTATTGAAAATAAAGCTAAAACAGCTATCGTTTCCATCAAAGTAAAACCGTTTTGTTTATTTGCCCCGCGCAAAAAATGCTTCTGACGAAGCCCCGTACCAAAAATTTTTGGTGCTGGGCGAAGTCGGATGGTTAGATAATCTGTCGCGGTCGGTGGTATAATGCCACCGACTGGCGGCACCTTTTGCGCGGGGTTTATAGAAATCATAAATAATATACATGTTACGCAAATTATTGCGAGATAGATTTAATTTTCAATAATAATATTGTTTAAGGTATATATTTTTTCTGTTTTAGATAAAGAGTTAGTGTAGTAGACTAACACACTGATTTTTTTTATTCCAATATCATCAGCAGGATTTTCTGAAGGGTTTTCTATATTGCTGTCAACATAATAAACTTCGGTTTGCCTTTGAAAAAAATATAAGTAACTGCCGGCGCTACCCAATCTATGTTTTGTTTCAATAACACCGACATTGATATCCGCATATTTTGCTTCATATAGTTCCTCTATTTTTTCCTGAGCCAAATATGCGGCTTGGGTTTCGCTTTCCGCTGATTTGATTATTGACATTGCGTATGGGAACGCGCTGATTAGCCCGATAAATGTTGAGCCCAATATTAAAATTGCCACCATTATTTCTAAAAGTGAAAATCCTCTGCATGATTTTGGCGGCTTAGATTCGCGCATTGTGATATGTTATTATTTCTTTTATTATAAAATACTATTGCGCTAATTGAACATACCCCGATGGCTTTATGTTAATTGTTTTTGTATTGCCGGTTGTGTTCATTAAAATAATTTCTCCTAGCTCTTTTACGCCTCCGTATGAATTAAATCTTACTTGATTATTGGTTAAGCCGGTGATGTTTTGGTAGCTTACTTCAGAAGGAAATTCCACTGTTTTTATTGTTGTGGTGGCAATGCCGATTTTTAATATTTGGTAGCTATTATTTAGTTCGTTAAAATCAACTATATGAACCGTTTGTTCAGTAATGGTTAACTGTTGGGCATAGCGCAAGTCAGTTGTTAAATCTCGAATTGTTGAGCTAAGAGCTAAATTCGGCTTAAAATTATTTAGCATGGGTATGGATAATGTTATTATTATAACCATTATTCCAATGCTAACCAATAGGTTTATTAATAATTCACCGCGGTGGTTTTTTCGCATAACGCATAACGCATAACTCGTAACGCATAACGCATAACGAATTATGAAATTAAAAATCTTAAATTTGTAGATTTGAGCGCGCCTACATCGCCTGCGTAATAGAATACATCGGCATAACTATGGCAACAGCCATTGCGCCGACTCCGGCTCCTAAAATTAAAATTAGCACCGGCTCAATTATTGAGGGAAGGTTGTTCATAATTTCATCAACTTCATTTTCATAGAATCCCGCCAGTTCTTCCAGTATGTTGTCCAGCTCCCCGGTTTCTTCTCCAACTGATATCATTTGTGTTACTACTGGCGGGAATAAATGCGGATAATTGGAAATAATTTCATAAATAGTATTGCCTTTCTTGATTTTATTGCTCATTTCCAGCAAGGCCGCCCTGTAATGCAAATTGCCCAGGATGCTGCCGGTTATTTGGAAAGTTTTAACAATCATAATATCGGTTTTCAACAGAGAGCTGATCGTTCTGGCAAAACGGGCCAAGTTTATTTTTTTTACAATAGGCGATACGACAGGCAGTTTGAGAAGAATAGTTTGGAAATAATATTTTCCCTTGTCGGTGCGCAGTATTTTAATCAAAATAAAAATCAGCGCTATCAAAGAAATGCTCACGATTATCCCGTTGTTTACTATCCCGTCGCTGATTCCGATTAATATTTTTGTCGGGAGCGGAAGCTCTGTGTCAAAGTCCTTGAACATGCTGGAAATTTTCGGCACCACGGCTACCATCATAAATGTTCCTATTCCCAGCATGGCGGTAATCACGACTGTCGGATAGGTGAGAGCGCCCCTCACTTTAGAAGTTAACTCATGCTGTTTTTTCATCTGTATGTAGAGCCGGCCCAAGACCTCTTCCAGCTTACCGGATGTTTCCCCGGCTTCAATCATGTTGATAAAAAGTTCGCCAAAAGTTTTTTCATGCTTTTTTAAGCTTTCCGTAAATGTTGTTCCTTTTTCCACTTGGCTTGATATTTCATTGAGAATTTTAGCAAACAGTTTATTGCCCGTTTGTTTGCCTAATGTTTTAAGCGCGGCCGAAAGAGAGATCCCGGCTTTCATCATAACATTAAGATGCCTTACGAAAAATAGCTTTTCTGTCAACGGCACTCGGCTTAAGCGCAGCAAAAAATCATTGATTTTATTCATAAAGCTTTTTTCTTCGGTTTCAGCTGATAAGGAGGATTGTTGCTGTTCTTCTTCTTGATTTATAGAAGATAAATTTATGGACATATTTTATCGCGTAACGCATAACGCGTAACGCATAACAATTTTTTAATACCCAATATCCAATACTCAATATCCATTCAATATTCAATAATCAACAGTCAATTTATTGATTATTTAAATATTGAGCGTTGAATGAATGTTGAGTATTGTATATTTTTTATATATTTATGCATGTTTAATTTTAATTCATCGTGAAAATTCATATCGTTACGCGTTACGCGTTACGCGAAGCTATTCTTTCGTAACTCTCATAATCTCTTCAATCGTAGTAATGCCGTTTTTTGCTTTTATAAAGCCGTCCTCAACAATGGACAGCATGCCTTGCTTTTTGGCCTGCTTGAGCAATTCTGATCGGCTGGCGTTTTTTAATATTAATTCTGAAATTTCCTCGGTAATTTCCAGGGTTTCGTATATGCCTATTCTGCCTTTGTAGCCGCCGTTGTTGCATTGTTTGCATCCTTTGCCCCTGTAGAAAAGGAGCGATTCTATGCCCTTGCCGGCATCCGCGATGGTTTTTGTTTTTTGCAAGGTCTGCATAATATTATCAATGTTCAATTGTTTTTTTATTTCTTCAATGGTTTGCTTGTCAAGCGTATAGCTTTGAATGCAGTTGGGGCATATTTTTCTAACCAACCTTTGGGCGATAATAACATTAGTTGTTGAAGAAACCAAGAACGCGGGCACGCCCATTTCCACTAATCGCGGCAGAGTCGTCGGCGCGTCATTAGTGTGCAGCGTTGACAGCACTAAATGGCCGGTCATGGCGGCATGAATGGCTATTTCCGCAGTTTCATGGTCGCGGATTTCTCCGACCATTATAATATCCGGATCCTGGCGCAGAAAAGCGCGCAGACCCGCGGCAAAAGTATAACCGATTTTAGGGTTTACCTGAGACTGGTTTACATGCGCCATCCTGTATTCAATAGGGTCTTCAATCGTGATGATGTTAACTTTTGAAGTATTTAAAATATTAAGCACAGTGTACAGAGTCGTGGTTTTGCCTGATCCGGTTGGTCCCGTAACCAATATCATGCCGTGCGGCTTGTCAATGTTCCGCTTAATAATTTCTAAGCTTTTCGGCTGGAATCCCAGCTGCTCAAGCGTTAAAACTTGCGCTTTTTCGCTAAGCAGGCGCATAACTATTTTCTCGCCGCCGTAAGTAGGTATAATGGAAACTCTGAATGAAACCTTATGATCCTTGCCGGTTATCTTAAATCGTCCGTCTTGCGGCAGGCGATGTTCGTCTACTTTCAGATTTGCCAGTATTTTTATGCGCGCTATAATTCCTGATTGAACATTTTTGGGCAGCGTCATCACATTAATTAAAATGCCGTCAACGCGGTAGCGGACAAAAATTTCTTTTTCTTCCGGCTCTATATGTATGTCGCTGGCGTTTTCAAATATGGCGTATTCCAATAAAGTGTCAACTATTCTGACTATAGGCAGGTCTTGAGCCAATTTTTCCAAATTTTCATCTCCGGAAATATCCTCTTTTTGATCAGTTAAATCTTTAAATTCAGCTTTTAAGCTTTTATGATACTGCTTCAAAACCTCCGACAAGCTTTCAGGGGCGGTTAAGTGTATCAATGGATTTAATTTGGTTTTTTTCTTGATAAATTCAAAAATTTCCAGATTTTCAGGATTTGTAGTGGCTATTTTGATTTCTTTATCATTTATTTCAAAGGCGATTAATTTATGGGTAGAAGCAATCGGCTCCGGTATGATCATTAAAATATCTTTTCTTATTGCATGGTCTTTGAGGTTGATGAAAGGCAGTTTAAAATAATTTGCCGCGTTTTCATACAGCGCCACAGGCGTTATGATTTTCTTTTCATATAAATAGCTCTCAACTTTTTTTCCGGCATTTTTCGCTTCTTCCGCCAGCTTGTTAAACTCATTATCAGGAAGCGCTTTGGCCTTGCCCATTATTTTTTTATTTGTTCGTTGGTAAACATGGATTTGGTTGATTAGTTGCTTGGTTAATCAGTTAATTGGTCGCCGGTTTTTAAAAACCGCGCAACCGTTTAACCGCTTAACTGTTTAACTAACATTATTATAACACAAAATACGAAACAATGGAAAGTTTTAATTTTTCGCAAAATATGTTAAGTTGTATATAGGGTGATATTAAATTTATCGTTATGCGTTGAGTGTTATGCGTTATGCGTTACGCGCTATGCGAAAAATATATGAGAATTCTTTGGTTAAAATTTTTAAATTATTTTAATTTAAGCAATAAAGTTTTATTAAGCAGCGCTTTTGACTTGCTGGGCTTTATGTATGTCAGAGTATATTTGATAGTATTAGTAATCGTAAATTTGTTGAATTGGGCGGCCGCGCTGTTTATTAACAAGAATGTAAGCCAAAAGCTGGTTTTTTTGCATTACAATGTTAATTTCGGAGTTGATTTGATAGGCGATGTGTCAAGAGTGTATGTTATTCCCTTATTGGGTCTTGTTATTATTGTTGTTAATTTTATTTTATTAACTTTTATACACAAACATAGCAAATTTATTGTCCATTTGCTTTTAGGCGCGGCGTTAATGGCCAATTTGTTTTTATTGGCGGCTATCGCCTCGGTTTATTTGATTAACTTTCGTTAAGAATAATGCGAATCTACAAATTATATGCAAATACCGCAAATTGCGAATTATGCAAATTATTTATTCGCGTTATTTGAATTCGCAGTATTTGCATAAATTTGCGGATTCGCATTATATTATATTATGACTGATTTCTACATAATCAAAATTTTATTTTTAACCACTCTGGCTTTTATTTTTACGATCAGCTGGACGCCGTTGCTTACTCATTTTTTGTATAAATATAAATTAGGAAAAAAGATCAGAGACAACGGGTCAACTCCGATTTTTACAAAAATGCACGCCCATAAGTCGGGAACACCGACAATGGGCGGGGTTCTTGTCTGGGTAACCGCATTAATTTTTAGCTTGCTATTTTTCTATTTGGCAAAATTTTTGCCTTTGGATATTTTCAAGAATTTAAATTTTCTTTCCCGCAGCCAGACTCTTCTTCCGCTTGGCGCCTTGGTTGCGACAGCGCTGGTCGGTCTTTTTGACGATTGGCTGGATGTTAAAGGCAGGGGAGTTTTCGGCGGCGGCGGCCTGAAAGTAAAGCACCGTCTTTTGATTTACATAGCCATTGCCTTGGTTGGCGCTTGGTGGTTTTATTTTAAGCTTGATTGGGATTTGTTCCATGTTCCTTTTGCCGGCAACTTTCAGCTTGGCTGGCCTTATATTTTGATTTTTATTTTTGTTATCGTGTCCACGGCTTTTTCAGTGAATGAAACGGACGGGCTTGACGGCTTGGCGGGAGGAGTTTTATTAATATGCTTCGCGGCTTACAGCGTTATAGCTTTCGCGACCGGCAAATATGACTTAGCCGCTTTTTGCGGCGTAATTGTCGGAGCGCTGTTGGCTTTCTTGTGGTTCAATATCAATCCGGCCAGATTTTATATGGGCGATACCGGCGCCATGTCGCTGGGAGTCACTTTGGGCGTAATCGCCATGCTCACGAACAGCGCTTTGATCCTGCCTGTTATCGGCTTTGTTTTCGTTGTTGAATCAATGTCCGTAATTATCCAGATGCTGTCAAAAAAGTTTAGGGGCGGCAAAAAAGTTTTTATATCATCTCCGATACACCATCATTTTGAAGCCAAGGGCTGGCCGGAGCCGAAGATAGTTATGCGCTTTTGGGTTGTTGCCGGAGTAAGCGCGGTTATTGGTCTTGTAATTTTTTTGCTAGACAAGACAATCTGATTTCGCGTAACGCATAACGCGTAACGATATTATTTAATATTCAATATACAATACTCAACGTTCATTCAATATTTAATAATCAACACTCAATTTATTGATTATTTAAATATTGAGTGTTGAATGAATGTTGAGTATTGGATATTTTATATATTTATGTGCGTTTAACTTTAATTTATCGTGAAAATTTATATCGTTATGCGTTATGCGAAATTCTCTCAAACAATCAATTAAAAATATCTTTTCCGCGGAAAGAAATGAGCATGAGCCCGACCGCAATTTAATTATAACAATAGCCGTTATTGTCGTATTCGGCTTGATTATGCTTTCCAGCGCTTCTTCCGTGGTGGCTTATGCCGAATTTGGCGATAGCTATCATTATTTCAAGCATCAATTATTAGGGCTTGCTTTGGGCGTTATGGCTTTTTTCTTTTTTTCCCGCGTGGATTATCATCGCTGGCGGAAATACGCTTTCGGCTTGCTGGTTTTTTCAGTTTTTTTGTTGTCGCTTGTTTTTGTGCCTAAATTGGGGCATGAAGTTAACGGCTCTCTTAGCTGGATAAAAATATTCGGGCATACATTGCAGCCGTCAGAATTTGTTAAATTGTCTTTTTTAATCTATTTGGCGGCTTGGCTGGAAAGCCGCAAGCAAAAGTTAGCTGATTTTCATCAAGGAATCGGGCCTTTTCTTATTGTTTTAGGAGTAATTACGGGGCTGATATTGCTGCAGCCGGACTTTGGAACTTTGTTTATTATTATAATAACTTCATTCATAGTTTATTTTGTAAGCGGGGGCGGTTTAAAGCATATTATTATTGCCGGTTTAATCGGCATTATCGGTTTTACGGCTTTAATATTTACTAATGAGCGCCAATTAGATCGTTTTAGATGCTATGAAAATCCTGATTTTAGCCCGCAGGACAAATGCTATCAATTACGGCAGTCTTTAATAGCCGTTGGCTCTGGAGGAGTATTCGGGAGGGGATTGGGAGGCAGCAGGCAAAAGTATATGTATATTCCTGAATTGCAGAATGATTTTATTTTTTCCATTATTGCCGAAGAAACCGGCTTAATTGTAAGCGGATCATTAACGTTGTTATTTATTTATTTATTTTATAGAGGGGTTGCCATAGCCAAGAAAGCGCCTGATAATTTTGGCAGGATTTTAGCTATTGGCATTGTCGCATGGATAGTTTTTCAGGCAATATTAAATATTGGAGGGATAATTAATTTACTGCCAATGACTGGCGTCCCATTGCCTTTAATAAGCTATGGCGGTTCAGCAATGATGGCGGTTTTGGCGGCTTTGGGGATTTTGGTCAATATCAGCAAGCAGACGCGGCAGTAAATAGCAGATGATTGCATAACTTATAACCTATAACTTATAACTCGTTTTATTTATTTTAATTCAGAGTTATTAGTTATAAGTTATGGGTTATACAAAGCAGAAATATAAAATTTTATTAACCGGCGGAGGCACGGGCGGATCCGTGGCGCCGCTTTTGGCAATTATAACCTCACCCCCAACCCCTCTCCTAATTAGGAGAGGGGAGGAGCGAAGCGATGGGGAGAGGTATAGTTTTCTTTGGCTAGGTACGAGAAACGGACTTGAAAAAGAAATGGTAGAGGGCGCGGGAATTAAATTCAAGCCGATTTTCAGCGGGAAACTGCGCCGTTATTTTTCATGGCGAAATTTTATTGATCTGATTTTTATTTTTTTGGGTTTTGTACAATCTTTTTTCATAATCTTAAAATCACGGCCGAACTTGGTAATGAGCGCCGGCAGTTTTGCCAGCGTGCCTGTTGTTTGGGCGTCGTGGCTTTTGCGCGTGCCTGTTCTAATCCACCAGCAGGACGCCAGACCGGGGCTTGCGAATAAGCTAATGGCGCCGTTCGCAAAAGTTATTACTGTTACATTTGAAAAATCTTTGGCTGATTACGGCAAGAAGGCGATTTGGACAGGAAACCCGGCGCAAAACACGAAAACACGAAAACACGAAAACACGAAAACACGAAAACACAAAAACACGAAAACACAAGAAATTTTCAATTTTAAAAATGATTTGCCGGTTGTTTTGGTGATTGGAGGAGGGACGGGAGCCGCGGCGATTAATGGCTTGATTAAACAAGGCATAGGCGAGTTAACAAAATTTTGTAACATTATTCATGTAACCGGAAAAAACAAAAAAATACAATATTCTAAATCGTTACGTGTTACGCGTTACGCGTTACGCGAGTTTCTCAACGCGGAGCAAATGAGCCAGGCGTATGCCGCCGCCGACATCGCGGTTTCTCGAGCCGGCATGGGAGTTTTGACTGAATTGTCATATCTTGGCAAGCCGGCTATCTTGATTCCCATGCCTGATTCCCATCAAGAAGATAACGCAAAAATTTTCAAAGAAAAGCAAGCGGCTATTGTATTAAATCAAAAAGAGTTGACGGCTGAAAAACTAGTTGAAAATATTAAAAAATTATTAAACAATAGAGAACTGCAAAATAAGTTGAGCAGTAATATTAAAACGGTTATCAAGAAAGGAGCGAACGATAGGATTGTTGAAATTATTAATAATATTATTAAAAAGAAATAAAAGCACAAGATACAATAACCGAACAAATTTGAATTGAAAAAGTTGACAAATAAAAAAAATACTATTAATATATAATTAAAATTACAAATAAACTTATTTTTATTTGTAAAATAAAATATGAGAATAGCAATTACAGGATCTCATGGTGTTGGAAAAACAACACTGATAAACGATCTTTTGAAATTTTTAAATAAAAAGGAGGAGACTATGAAAGCGGGAATTACAGGATCTCATGGCACAGGAAAGACGACATTATCAAAGCATATCGCGGGAAGAAATAATTACAAATTATTGCCCGAATCACCCAGGCAAGCCTTGCAGTTAGGTTTCCCTATTAATGAAAACACTCCCATTGAGACTGAATTTTGGATTTTCGGCAAGCAATTAGAAATGGAAATGATTGCCGGGGATAACTTTATTGCCGATAAGTGCTTTATTGATTTATTGGCGTATGCGATTTGTATTTTTGGGAATAATCTTGAGTTTATTAAAGTTCTGCGCGAAATAACTCAAAGAGCAGTAAGAAAATATGATGTTGTTATCTATTTGCCATCAGGTGAATTTCCGATTGAAGATGATGGCGTGCGGAGCACGGATCCAAAATTTCAGGCCAAAATCGATGAATTAATAGTTGAAATACTCCATGATTTCAATATTAAATACACAAGAATTACAGGAGGAAAAGAAGAAAGATACCAAAAAGCATTGAAAGTAATAAAAAGTAATTAAATGAGTTTAGTAATTTGAGGAGCAGTTAATTAACTGCTCCTTTATTTTATATTAGCGTTTTTTTACCTTTTTATGTTTATACAGCTGAATAAGTTCACATACATTCTGGACTCCGCAGGAGGACAAAATGTATGCAAATAGGGTTTAAATACAAATATTGCCAAGGATTTGGTAGATTATATGAGTATAGTTATAAACATACTCATATGATTACTAAACAAGCTAAACAAAGATTAAAGATTCTCCAATTTTGGAGACAGCATGGCCTAAAAGCAAGTAATAAAACGTTTGGAGCGGCCGGCTTCATGCAGATAAAAAACAGAACTTTTTATTTCTGCATGAGCGATGAGCAGATAGAGAGTGATCTTTCTAAAAATAAAGATCATACGGCAGAAGAAACATTGCTTGGCCGTGTAATCAATGTTAAATTCGTGCTTAGGGATGGTTTAGAGCAACCTTGTTTTTCTGTTATTGAAACAGATATTGGAAACCTGTTTCCGCCTTATGGTGGAAAATATTGGCATCTTGAGCGTAAAAACGGAGATAGAAAAAAGGGATATGCGTTCTTTAGTTAATTATCTTTTATTACAAATTTCCCCCGCGTTAAATGCAGTTCAATCGCATTTAACACGGGGATTTTTTTATTGTCATGAATTTCTTTGTAAACATGAAGAGGCGTACGCGGTAATTCGTATTAGATGCTTTTTATTATTGCGTATAACGTATCGGGATATGAGAAGTTTTTATTTCTTTTCCTCAATTTTATTTTAGAGAAAAGAGAAATAAAAATTTGGGTGGAAGAAATTTGCGCTCCTTATGAATTATATTAATGCAAATTTCCGGAACCTCATATTCGGTGTTGTGCG
>JAZDKT010000031.1:0-2703 GCA_043802685.1 Candidatus Falkowiibacteriota bacterium
TAAAAAATTAATATAAACTTTGCAGGTTTCACTCTTTCTTCTTGCGTATCCTTCAATATAGTTTAAAATAATTGACATGGCAGCTCTTCTGATTTGCGAGGTTATTCCGTATAATTCTTCTTTTGGAAATTTTTTAGTAATCCTATATATAAACTTAACATATTTATGCATGTTTAGCTTTAACTCATCATGAAAATTCATATCGTTACGCGTTACGCGTTATGTGTTATGCGTTACGCGTTACGCGTTATGCGTTACGCGTTACGCGATTTCACCAACGGCACAAAAACAAATCCGGGATATCTTTTTTCTTTAAATTCATCTTCACCAACTTTATCAACCGCGACAATATCTTGCGATTCATACTGCCGGCCGACAGGAATAACCAATCGCCCGCCGGCCTTAAGCTGTTTCAACAGCGCTTTTGGAATTTCTTCCGCGGCCGCCGCGACAATAATCTTGTCAAAAGGCGCATGCTCAGGCAGGCCTTTACGGCCGTCTCCTTGAATTATTTCAGCAATCCCTTTGCTAATAATATTATATTTCAAAATATTATTTTCCGCAAATTTTTTCAGCTCTTCTATTCTTTCCATGCCGTATATTTTTCCTTTCTTGCCGATAATTTGCGCCAGCAAAGCAACGGTCCAGCCGGATCCGCTGCCAACATCAAGAATTTTATCGCCTTTTTCCGGCTGAAGCAGTTCCAGCATAAAAGCGACAGTTAAGGGCTGTGAAATTGTTTGGCCGTGCCCTATGGATAACGGAGCGTTAACTTCTGCCATGCCTTCATCTTGATCCCGTAAAAAATCCTCGCGTTTTATTATCCTGAAAGCGTCTATTATTTCAGGGGTTTTTAAATATTTTGATTGTATTAGTTCGTTGATTAGAGACATAAATTCTATTTTCTGCCGATTTCACGCCCGCGTTCGCGCCGCCGCGGGCGTCTCGACCGCTCTGAACGAATGAAGCGGTTTCAACTGGAAAAGCGGTCGCAACGCTGGAGCGGAGCGGAAGCGGTGCGAACGCGGAGGGTGAAAAATATATTAAAACACCAAAAAAACAATTATTAAAACAGCCAGCGCGAACCTATAAAACGCGAAAACATTCAAGCTATGCTTTTCGGCAAAGCGCAAAAAATATTTTATGGCTAAAATTCCCGATACAAACGAAGCGATAAAAGCTATGGCTAAAATCATAAATTCATTAACAGCTAAATTCGCTTCAATAATTTGAGGAATTTTCTTTACGTTTGCGCCGAAAATAATCGGCGCCGACAAAAGGAAAGAAAAACGAATCGCGGCTTGCCTCTTTAATCCCGCGCCCAAACCTGCTATAATGGTTATACCGGAACGTGATGTTCCCGGAATAAGCGCGATTGCCTGCGATATGCCGATAATTAATGATTTTTTCCAATTTAAATTTTTTAAATCATCTGTTTTTCTGCTTATTTTTTCAAAAACAATAAAAAATAATCCTACCGCAACCAGCATAACAGCAACAACTAATGGCGAACGCAATTTGCTTTCAAGAATATCTTCAAAAAGCCAGCCGGCCAAACCGGCAGGAATAGTAGCCAGAATTATCAGCCAGCTTAACTTATAATATTCATAATCTTTTATCTTGGAAACATCAATATTATTCCCTCTCCTTAGTAAGGAGGTGGTTAGGGGGAGATTTTTTATCCAAGATGTTAATAAGCGCTTAATATCGGCATAAAAAAAGAAAATTACAGCCAATAAAGTAGCTAAATGCAAAACCACATCAAAAGCCATTTCATTTTGCAAAGGCATATTAATGAATCTATGCAGAATAACCAAGTGCCCGGAGCTGGAAATAGGCAAAAATTCGGTTATCCCCTGGACTATGCCGAAGATGATAGCGTAAATATATTGCATTGCAACGCATAACTCATAACGCGTAACGCATAACGATATGAATTTTCACGATAAATTAAAATTAAACATGCATAAATATGTTAAATATTCAATACACAATATTCAATATTCATTCAATACCCAATAAATTAATAATCAATAGATTGAATATTGGATGTTGAGCGTTGAATGTATGTTGGATATTGAATATTGGATATTAAATAAAGTAAATCAACATTAATCAACATGCGTTACGCGTTACGCGTTATGAGTTACGCGTTACGCGTTATGCGAAATATATGTACCAAATTTTACTTCTCCCAATAATGGCGGGATTTATAACTCAAATTATAAAATTCCTTATTAAATCAAACCAACAAAAATTTAATTTTAAAAATCTTTTGGCTTATTCCGGCATGCCTTCAGGACATAGCGCGCTGATTATCTCTCTTGCCACTATTGCCGGTTTAAGCGAGGGGTTCCATTCCCCTGCTTTCGCCGTAAGCGCGATTCTATCAATTATTGTTATCCGAGACGCTTTGGGCATACGCCGATATTTAGGCCAGCATGGCAGAATTCTTAATGTTTTAGTGAAAGATTTAAAAAATGATCAGGTGCTGGACCAAAAATATCCTCATTTGCTGGAAAAAATAGGCCATACTCCGGCGCAGGTTGCGGTAGGTTCTTCAATCGGTTTTTTTGTAAGCTTGATTGGATTCTGGATATTAAATTAAATATATTTGTAGATTTGAATATCATTCGTAGATTTGAGTGCTTTGATTTAAATGTTATAATTCCATAATAACACAAAACCGCTATTTGAAAAAGC
>JAZDKT010000032.1:0-5995 GCA_043802685.1 Candidatus Falkowiibacteriota bacterium
GCACCGACGAAAGCGCTTACTTCTTTGAAGCCGAGGTTAGACCGATAAACTATGAAGTGAAAATTACTGCCAAGGAAGGCGAGGTCAAAACTTCAATGTATGAAGCCGCGCTGGAAAATAATATTGACGAGCGCGCGATCATTGAACTTGCCAATGCTTTTCAATGGACAATTGATTTCGCCATGGATCCGAGAGTCGGCGACAAATTTAAATTTATTTACGAAGAAAGATATCTGAATGGAGAATATCAAATGCCGGGAAAAATTTTGGCCGGGCAATATATCAATGACGGAAAAACATATCAAGTTTATTATTTTGAAGAAAGCGAAGATAATATCGGCTATTTTGACGAGAACGGAAATTCGGTTCAAAAAATGTTTCTAAAAGCGCCAGTGGCTTTTAAATATATTTCTTCCGGCTTTACGACCGGGGCAAGATACATAGAAGCTTTTAATATTTATACCGGCCATCGCGCGGTTGATTACGCCGCGCAATACGGAACGCCGATAAGAGCTGTTGGCGACGGCTCGGTAATTTTCGCCGCCTACAACGGCTCCTACGGAAATATGATTTCCATCAGGCACAATGGCGCCTATACTACGAATTACGGCCACATGTCTCGGTTTGCCGTTAAAAAAGGCGCCAAAGTAAAACAAGGAGATGTGATCGGCTATATCGGCTCAACAGGACTGTCCACCGGCCCGCATTTGCATTATGAAATGGTAAAAAACAATATAAAAGTAAATCCCCTGAAAGAAGTCTTGCCGCCGGGCGAAGCGATTAAAGAAGAAAATCAAGCAAGATTTTTTTCTGAAATAAAAAAGTGGCAAGAGGAATTAGGAGAATAAAAGCTGTGAGATTTTAGTTTGAACATAACCCGTAACTCTGAGCAAATATAAAAAATACTTATTAAAATAAGTATTTTTTTATTTGCCTAAATTTTATAAAATCTCAAATTTTTATTAACACCCTCTAAGGCGCCAAAATATATTTCACCAAATACTGCAGGTAATAAACTCCGGCGGCTAAAAAAATTAAAGCAACCGCGTATCTCATTATCTTTTCAACTTTTTGCGCGATCTGAAAAGCTTGGCTTACTTTTTGCATAGAAAAAGCGATTAAAAAAGAAAAAATAATTACCGGCAAGCCGGTGCCAAGCGCGAATAATGGCGGAAGCAACAAGCTTTCAGCTGATCTTAAAACCAATGGAATTAAAACGCCAAAAAATAAAACTCCGCTGTACGGGCAAAAAGCCAAGGCGAATAAAACCCCCAAAAGCAAAGACCCGATATATCCTTTGCCAGCCAGCCACTCTTTTAATTTCTCCGTTCTTTGGTTTTTAGCGCCAAGATTAATTTTAATTATCCCAAGCATTATCAATCCGATCACGATCAAAACCGGCCCTAAAACTTTATCCCCCCAGCCTTGAAAAATATTGGAAATTTGAAATGAAGACAATCCAAAATAAATTAGCATTGCCAAAACCGTATAGCTGATGCCGCGGCCCAAAGTATAAAAAAAACCGTTAAGCAAAATATTTTTAACGGTTTTAATTTCTCTGGAAATATAGGCAATTGCCGTAATGTTTGTAGCCAGCGGACAAGGGCTAATGGATGTTAAAATGCCGAGCAGAAAAGCAGACAACATGGGAATATTATAATTATCAATCAAAGCATTTATAAAATCCATAAAATTTGTTTATTACAGCGCTTTAAGCGCTGCTTGCTGTCTAACCGGGTAAATAAGAATTTAATTTATTTTCCAAATAACTCTTGAATTGGCTTTCGTTTCCCAAGAGTTTCCAAACATTAGCGTCTTGCTCAATATTGTCTTGGCCATTGATAACGCGGTTTATGAATAATGAAGAGCCGGAAGCTTGATATCTCTTTGCCGCATCTTTATTCTCGGGCAAATCAATATTAATCTCTCTAAAATCTATTATTCCATTGCTAATTTGCATGCCGTATTTTTGCTCCATTGTTTCACGGACATATTGCCCTATTGTCTTGCAAGAATAACAGCGCGCGGTACGATGAAAATAGTACACTTCCAATTTGTCGGCAATTTGTTCCGCGCTGGAAACCGGCTGTTCTAAGGCAATATTGTTTTGGTTTTCATCAACGGTTGAAGTAATATTATTTTCTGAGCTGTCAATCTGTTTAGCGCATCCGATTAAAATCAATACGCCTATTATTAAAAATAATAATTTGTTGTTCACCCCGTTAAATATTTTTTGTTCTTTTAACATTTTAAAAATATTAAATTAATTACAAAATTTGTAGATTTGTAAAAAGATTTGTTGATTTGCGGGACAATACTGCCTAAACTAAACTGCCGAAAACAATGCCGGCGATAGTGGAATAAATAATAACCAATAAAACATAAACAGCTGTTTTTTTATTGCCTAAAATTTTTCTTATTACCAGCATATTCGGCAAGCTCAAAGACGGGCCGGCCAATAGAAGAGCCAGCGCCGGACCCTGCGACATGCCTTTGGCGATTAACGCCTGTAAAATTGGGATTTCTGTCAATGTTGAAAAATACATAAAAGCGCCGAAAATTGAAGCTGCCAGATTGCCGGAAATTGTATTTGCTCCGACAATCCTCTCAATCAAACTTTGCGGCAAAAATGGCATAATAAAACCGGCGACAAATACGCCAATAAACAAAACAGGCAGGAGCATTTTAGTAAAAGACCAAGTTTCTTTCAACCATTCTTTGCCGGTTTCTTTTTGAAATTTGAAGATAGCCATGCCGGCAACAGCCAATGCCAAAAGAATCATTATCAGATACTTTGCTGTCTTATCAATTTGCAAACCGTTGACAACCAAAATACTGATCATTGAGATAAAAAAAACAATTAGTGTTTTTTTGCTAACGGCAATATCCTTGCTTTCTTCAATAAACAGTTCGCCTTTTTCAATTTTTTCTTTAAAAATGGCCTGCATTGACAAGCCGACAAGAATAGAAAGCAAAATGGCTGAAATTATTCTAGCCAGCCCTATTTCACGCCCCAAAACAGACATGGTTAAAAATATGGCGGCAATGTTTATGGCCGGACCAGAGAATAAAAAAGTGGATGCCGGACCAAGCCCTGCTCCTCTTTTTCTAATGCCGGCAAACAGCGGCAAAATAGTGCAGGAACAGACAGCCAAAATCGCGCCGGACACAGACGCCAAAGAATAAGCGATATATTTTTTGGCCTTCCCGCCCAGATAGCGCAAAATAAAATCTTTCTTGATAAAAACGGAAATCGCGCCTGCGATAAAAAAAGCCGGCAAAAGACAGGTCAAGACATGCTCGCGCGCGTATTCATTGAGTAATTTCAAGCCAGATAGAACCGCGCCGGTAAAAAAAGACGATTCCATGGGCATAAAGTAGAATAAAAAAAACAGCCCGGGCAGAAGAATAAAAAATTTAATTTCTTTGTTCACCCCGTTAGATATTTTTTGTTTATTCGCCATATAAGTATAATGAAATTAATTTTTTCCAATTAAACACCCGTTAGTTTAATAAAAATCTAACGGGGTTCATGTTATTATTTAAGCCAAGATTTTATTTCTTCAACATCAGGAATTCTGCCGGCGGCTTTTACTTCATTATTAAATACAATAGCCGGCGTGGACATAACTCCATATTCAACAATTTTATCAATTTCAAAAATATGCTCAATTTTAATATCTTTCAAACCAAAATATTTCACGGCTTGTTTGGCGTTGGCTTCTAATTTTTGGCAATTAGGGCATCCTGAGCCCAAAATTTTGATAGTCATAAATTTAGAAATTTATTTAATAATTTTGTATGTTTTATTAACGTTTTTTGGTTTAATTTATAAAAAACTTTCAAGCTTTCCTTTTTTGACGAAATTAAATCAAAATCCTTTAATACTTTAAGGTGGTGAGAAGCTAAATTTTGAGGCAAATCCAGATGCTGCCATATTTCACAAACGCACATCTCTTGTTTTTGCAAAATACATAAAATCTTCAAACGATTTTCCTCTGAAATAACTTTTAAAAAGCCGACTGCCTGTTTCAAGTCCTGTTTTGACTTTTGGGTTTTACAACAATAAAAATTCATAAAGTTTTCCATAAATATCAATTTATATTGATATTATATAGCCATATTATTTTGATGTCAAGAACGCCGACAAAAAAATCTTGAAACACGCCGAGCCTCCTTGCCAAGAATCCAGTCCGATTAAATAAAAATAAACGCCCTTTCAGCGTTTATTTTTGCTATGTCCAAATTTCAAGTTTCCAATTTCAAATTTCCGATTTAAACATCTGAATATTTGCCTACCGCGAATAAGCTGGCAACGACATTCACTATAAGGGAAATAATGAATTGCAGGCCGAAAATAGCAACAAAATTATCCTTAAAATAAGTAAGTAAATTTATATCATAGCCGATAAAAAATGTTTCCAAATACGGCTGAAGCAAGCTTAGGAAAAAATAATAAATTATTATTATGGATAAAATGCCAACCAAAGTATATATTATGCTTGAGAATAAAAACGGCGCGCGGATAAACCAATTGGAAGCCCCCACCAATCTCATTATTTTTATTTCTCTTCTGTGCGTATAAATCGCCACGCGGATGCTGTTATACACTAAAAGCAAAGTTATTAAAACAAAAATAAAACTGATGAATATTCCCACTTCGCTTATTTTATTGGTAATGCTGTTAATTTTTTCCAGCATTAATTTATGGTCGTCAAAATTCCTGGATTCAATTATGTCATCATCAATGCCGCTCAAGCTGTCCATCAGCGCCTGATAATCATCCGCGTTTTGCGGCTTGATAACGAAACTGGGAGTTAACGGGTTTTTGCCTAATTCGCGCAATGCTTCCAGAATTTCCGGATTGTCCTGGTGTTTGGCCTTAAAGCTTTTTAACGCTTCCGCTTTGGAAATATAACTAACCTCTTTCACTTGGCTTAAATTGCTTATTTTAATTTTTAGCGCCGCCGCCTTATCTTCCGCCGCGTCTTCTTTCAAATACAAAATCACGTCAATTTTTTCTTTCACGGCTTCAATGGCTGAATTGCTTATCACATTAACAGTCAAAAGCATATTAACCGAAAACAAGGCCAATATTAAAATGGTTATGGTAATGACAGAAAGCCAAATATTGCGCCCTACATCCTGAAGGCTGAATTTTATAATTCTAGCGAGTGATAATAAAAACATAAAATTATATAATGCGAATACCGCGAATTAATATGCGAATACTGCAAATTCTAATAATGCGAATAAATAATTTGAATAATTCGTAATTTGCTGTATTTGCATAAATTTGCGGATTCGCATTATATTATAATATATATTTCCCAACCGCCTGATCGCAGGAAACCGTTCCTTTATCCAAAGTGATAACCCTTTTGCGCAGCCTGTTCACTGCCTCCCTATTGTGGGTTACTAAAACAATGGTGGTGCCGAATTTATTTATTTTTTGCAGCAATTCAATAATTTCTTCCGCGTTTATTGAATCCAGATTGCCGGTCGGCTCGTCAGCCAAAAGTATCTTGGGTCTATGCACAAGAGCGCGGGCGATAACAACTCTTTGCTGTTCTCCTCCGGAAAGCTCAAAGGGGTAGCGCTTCATTTTTCCCTCCAACCCCACTATTTTTAAAACATGCGGCACGATATTTCTTATTTTTTTAGGCGTCTGTCCGCATACCTGCAGGGCAAAGGCCACATTTTCAAATAGAGTTTTTTTGTCCAAAAGCTTAAAATCCTGAAACACCACGCCGATTTGCCGCCGCAAAAAAGGCACTTCGCGCCGTCCAATATTGGTAATATCCCAACCGCCTATTATAATCTTGCCTCCGCTTACCTTTTCCTCGCCTATTAAAGTCTTTACTAAAGTTGTCTTGCCGGTGCCTGATTGGCCCACGATTGAAACAAATTCTCCCGGCTTGATGTGCAGGTTAATTTTCCTTAAAGCCGCTATATTTGGAGGATAAATTTTGGAAATATTAATAAGTTTTATCAT
>JAZDKT010000033.1:0-2944 GCA_043802685.1 Candidatus Falkowiibacteriota bacterium
ATTAGTTGCTTAGGGCTTAGTTAATTAGGTTTATGGAATCCTAATCACTAAGCAACTAAGCCCTAAATAACCTTTATTATATGACAGAAAATAAATCACAAACAAATCGTCCAAAACCGGTAGTGCTGGTTATCCTGGACGGCTGGGGAATCACTCCTCCTTACAGCGGCAATGCCGTGACATTGGCGAAGACGCCGGTTTTTAATGAATTAGTTTCTAAGTATCCTTCCATGACATTGCGCGCTTCAGGCGAGGCGGTCGGTCTGCCATGGGGAGAGGCAGGCAATAGCGAAGTAGGGCATTTAAATATGGGCTTGGGAAGAATATTATACCAAGAATTGCCCCGTATTAATAAGATGATCAGCGATAATAGCTTTTATAAAAACAGAGCATTGATAGAAGTTTGCGAACATGTTAAAAAAAATAAATCAAAATTGCATTTCTTGGGATTAATATCCAACGGGTGCGTGCATGCTTCTTTTGAGCATCTTCAAGCGCTGTTGGTTTTGGCCAAAGAACAAAAAGTAAGCGAAGTTTATATTCATGCTATTTTAGACGGGAGGGATACGCCTTACAACAGCGGCATTAATTTTATCAGGGATATTGAGCGAAGCATAGCTGAATATGGAATCGGAAAAATAGCGACTATTTGCGGAAGGTTTTATGCCATGGACAGGGATAATCGCTGGGATAGGGTGGAAAAAGCTTATGCGGCCATAGTAGATGGCGTTGGCAATAAAAGCGATGACCCAAGTGAAGCTGTCGCAAAAAGCTACCAGAAAAAGATTTATGACGAAGAGTTTATTCCAACTGTAATTATAAAAAACAATAAGCCGGCCGGATTAATAGAATCAGGCGACGGAGTAATATTTTTTAATTATAGAGCCGACAGAGCCAGGGAAATCACCAAAGCGTTTACTTTGCCGGGTTTTGATAAATTTAACAGAAAAAAATATTTGAAGAACTTGCATTTTGCCTGCTTCACCGAATATGAAAAAAATTTGCCGGTGTCAGTAGCTTTTCCGCCGGAAACTCTAAACAATACTTTGGGAGAAATATTAGCTTCCAATAATTTAAAGCAGATGCGCATAGCTGAAACCGAAAAATACGCTCATGTAACTTATTTTTTCAATGGAGGCCGAGAGGAAAAAAGCAAGGGCGAGGACCATGTATTAGTTCCTTCGCCGCATGTTGACAGCTATGATTTAAAACCAGAAATGTCCGCCATAGAGGTTGCCGATAAAGTAGTTAAAGCGATAGAAGAAGAAATATATGATTTTATTCTTATTAATTTCGCCAATGCCGACATGGTAGGGCATACAGGCAATCTTAAAGCGGCCGTTAAGGCGATTGAAACATTGGATAAATGCTTGAGCAGAATAACAAAAAATGTTTTAGATAAAAACGGAGTAATCGCCATAACCGCGGACCATGGCAACGCGGAGATAATGTTTAATATGCAGACAGGCATGATTGACAAAGAGCATACTTCAAGCCCGGTTCCTTTTATTGCCGTCGGCAGTCAGTTTGAGGGCCGTAGATTGGGCAGCCAAGACGCTCCGGGAGGGGATTTAAGCTTGATACAGCCGCAAGGCATATTATCTGATATAGCGCCGACCATGTTAAAAATTTTAGAGCTGCCGAAGCCGAAAGAAATGACGGGAAGAAGCCTTATTTAATTTAAGATTTAAGATTGCAGATTTAAGATTGCTGTCTTTGGCGCGCTATTTATGGGTTGTTCTTGTTATATCTAAATCTTAAATTTAGACTGTAGAAGAATAAAAATTAACTCGGTATTTTATGACTTTCAGAAATTTTAAGCCTTAAATAAAGCATTCTATAGCTTCATTTTTAGAAAATATTGCATCTAAAAACATTGTTCTACACTCTAAAATTATAAATCTACAATCTTAATTTTTTTTATGTCTATCTTGGTAATAAATTCCGGCTCAACTTCTTTCAAATACAAGCTGTTTGATGATAATAACGCTGAAATTAAAGGTAATACATTTTCAGAGTTCACGGATTCAAGCCAAGCCGTAAAAAGAGCTTTAAAAGAAATAAATGATTTGCGCGGCATTAGCGCGATTGGCCATCGCGTAGTCCACGGAGGAGATGAATTTATTAAGCCGGAAATAATTAATGATGAAAAATTAACTAAACTGGAAAAATACAATGAGCTGGCCCCTTTGCATAATCCGTATAATTTAGCCGGTATTAAAGAAATGATGGATTATTTTCCCGATGTTCCGCAGGTTGCTGTCTTTGATACGGCTTTTTTTGCCGCTTTGCCTGACATCGCGAGGACTTACGCATTGCCGTTGGATTTAACAAAAAGATTAAATATCAAGCGTTACGGCTTTCATGGAATTTCCCATGAATTTATAGCGCAAGAAGCAGTTCATGAATTAAATAAAGATATAAACAAGATTAATTTAATATCGTGCCATTTGGGCGGCGGCTGGTCCATAGCGGCTATAAGAAACGGTAAGCCAATTGATGTTTCAATGGGCTGGACTCCGTTAGAGGGGTTGGTAATGATGACCAGGGCCGGAGATTTGGATCCGGGGATTATTATTAAACTGGTAAAAGATCAAGAAGAGCATAATGGCGAAAACGCGCTGGAAAATGTTTATAAACTGTTAAATTATGAGTCAGGCGTTAAAGGAGTTTCCGGCGGCGTGGATAATTTTAAGGATTTGCTTAAGGAGATGAATTTTGGAAATGAAAAGGCCAAGCTGGCTTTTGACCTGGCTGTTTACAGATTGCGAAAATATATCGGCGCTTACTGGGCGGTATTGGAAGGAAATATTGACGCTGTTGTTTTTACGGGATCTATCGGATCAGGCGATCCGATAACGCGCAACAGCGTTATGGGTAAATTAAAATTTTTAGGCAATGTTCCTGTTTTGGCGATTAAAACAAATGAAGAGCTGATGATAGC
>JAZDKT010000034.1:0-5495 GCA_043802685.1 Candidatus Falkowiibacteriota bacterium
AGGGACTAAAGCGCTTAATAAGCTTGACGGCATAATCGTTCCGCAGGGCTGGGGTTCGCGCGGCTCGGAAGGCAAAATAAAAACTATCAAGTATTGCCGAGAAAATAACAAGCCGTATTTTGGACTGTGCTATGGAATGCAGATGGCGGTTATTGAATTCGCCCGCAATGTATGCGGTTTAAAGGATGCTAATTCAGAAGAGGTTGCGCCGAAGACCGCTCATCCTGTTATTCATATAATGCCGGGCCAAAAAGAGATGATCGCCAAAAAACAATACGGCGGCACTATTCGCTTGGGCGGCTGGCCATGCAAGATTATTGATAAAACGCGCATGGCAAAGGCGTATGGCCGCGGCGCAGGCATAGGCGATAAAAAAATAGTTTCCGAAAGACACAGGCACAGATATGAATTTAACAATAAATACAGGGAAATATTGGAAAAAAACGGCCTCACTGTCGCCGGCGCATCCCCGGACGGCAAGATAGTTGAAGCGGTTGAAATAACCAAGCACCCGTTCTTTATCGGCACTCAGTTTCATCCGGAATATATCTCGCGGCCGCTCAATCCGCATCCGCTGTTTGTTGAATTTATAAAGGTTTGCCTTAAATTAAAAAAATAAAAAAATAAAATTATGTCAACATTTACAAAATGCGATAAATGCAAAAAAATAATAAAGGACAATTATCATAAATCGGTTAGTGTTAGAGTTTCGGACTATAATCACATATTATCAGATGAAGTTAGCCACAATCTTGATTTATGCGCAAAATGCGCAAAAGATTTTAAGAAAATTTTTGCTAAATTATTTTTATTAGAACAAACAGTAAAAAATAATAAAACAAAAAAATAAAAAATTCCGAAATGAAATAAAGGCGACACATCGATGTGTCGCCTTTATTTCATTTTGTAGCCCCAAGGAGAATCGAACTCCTGTTTGATGGATGAGAACCATCTGTCCTAACCATTAGACGATGGGGCCATGTTGAATTTTCGATTTTTGATTTACGATTGCAGATTTATAATTTTAAAATAGATCCCACAAAATCATTATGCCCGCGTAAAAATTCCTCCGCGTCCATTGCTTTTTTCCCGGCTAATTGCAGTTTTTTTATTATTAAGGCATCTTTACCGCATTGCACAGCCAGCTCATTGCCATGCAAAAACAATTCTCCAATTTTATATTTATTTATTTCCAGCGGCTTGTATGCTGTTTCCAAAATCTTTAATATTAAACAATTTCCGACATCCGACATCCGACATCCGATTTCCGAAAAAGCGCTTGGCCATGGCGTCATTGCTCTTATAAATCGTTCAATTTCTTCAGCCGGCTTTTGCCAATTGATTTTGCCATCCTTTTTCTTCAACATGCCGACATAACTTGCTTTCTTTTCGTCTTGCAAGATTGGTTTAATTTCGCCATTAATGTATTTTTTCAAAGTTTTGATTAACAAATCAGCGCCGATTGCTGATAGTTTATCATAAAGAATGCCGGAATTATCAGTTTGTCGGATTGCGATTTTAGCTTGCGATAGAATAGGCCCGGTGTCAAGCCCGGCATCCATTTTCATGACAGTTATTCCCGTTTCCTTATCTCCGTTTAGAATAGGCGCTTGTATTACGGCCGCGCCTCTGTATTTGGGAAGCAGGGAACCGTGGACATTAATACAACCGTATTGGGGGATGCTTAAAATTTCCTTGGGAATTAACTGCGCGTAAGCGACAACAACTGTTATATCAATATTGGAAATTGGAAATTGGAAATTTTTTCTGGTTGAAAAACAGGAATTTTATATTTCTCAGCTTCAACTTTTACAGGCGGGGGAGTCAAGATTTGTTTTCTGCCAACCGGCTTGTCCGACTGCGTTATAACTCCTGCCACATCAAAATAATCATCTTTAACCAGCGCTCTAAGTGATGGAACAGCAAAGTCGGGAGTGCCGATGAAGATGGTTTTAATTTTCTTATTTTTATAACTCATAACCTATAACTTATAACACGCGGTAAGATAAAAAATACGAGTTATAAGTTATGGGTTATAAGTTATGTTAGCTTCTTTATGTCGCATGCTTTATCTATAAACAATACCCCGTCCAAATGGTCTATTTCATGCTGTATCACCCGCGCCATTAAACCCTCGGCTTCAATTTTTATTTCTTTGCCTTTTTTGTCTAAAAATTTGCAGTTAATTTTTTTATGGCGCTTAACCCTGCCAAAAACATCAGGCACGGACAAGCATCCTTCTTCGCCTAATTCCTTAGCCCATGATTTTTTAATTATTTTCGGGTTTATCATGCAGACAGCTCCATCCTCTGTTTTAACCGCGACCAATCTGATATTTCTCCCTATTTGCGGAGCCGCCAGCCCCGCGCCATCCTTTTCTTTCATTGTTTCAGCCATATCCAAACAAAGCCGCTGAAATTCTTTTGTTTTAATTTCATCGCGCCTTATTTGCGTTGATTTCTTGCGCAGAATTGGGTTTGGATTTATTAATATTGGCAGTGTCTTTGGCATATTTTTTAAAAAAATGTTAATATTATTGTATAGTATATGCGAAATAAGATTAGAAAACAAGTAAACCCAAGTTATAACATTAATTAATCAATTCAAGTTGTCTAAAAACTGCTTCTACCGACTTTTAAGTCGGGTTTTGAAGCTTTAGCTTCGTTAATGTTAGTGGCTAAAGCCACTGGAACCCGAGCTAAAGCTCGGTAGAAGGGTGCTTTTTGGACAGTCTGGCAGAAATTTATCAAATAATTTTATGGCAACAAACAAAGAATTTGAAAAAATCGGTAATTTATTCAATAAAAAAACAGCGGCGAAACCGCCTGCTTACCAGTGGCAAGATCTGGCATTGAGAGTAATAAAAGAACTGTCAATACCGGATGTTAAAAAAGGCTCCGTGTTTAAAGCTTGCAAAGAAAAGCCGAAAAATTTCATTGAAAGCTGCCTTAACGACACGAAAGAACTTTGCAAGACAGGGGATAAGTGGAAGTATTTTTTTAAAATTATCGGCGGAAAAGATTAAACATGCGTATATAATTCTAATCTACAAATCAATATTCAAATGCCTCAAATAATAATTATTCAAATATTTTTTAATTTGATTTGTAGCTATTTGGAGCATTTGAATATAATTCGCGGCATTTGAATTATATTACATCTCAAACTGCATCACCAAATAGCCGACACCGAAAGGCCCTTCGTAAGACAAAAGCTTGGGTTTGCAATTAATTCCGTCTAAAATCCCAAGCAGAATAACAATTGATTTAAGCCCGCATTCTCCCGCTTCGTAAATCAAATCATGCTTTATCTCAATGATGCTTTTAGCGTCTTTTTTCTTTAAATATTCAATTAATTTTTTATCAAACTTTTTACCCTTTGAAGAATATCCGGCGGGAGCGTCTTTGGTAAGCCGATGCGATAAATCTCCGGAAGCGATAACAGCGACTCTTTCTTTGCTAACCAAAAACTCTCTTTTTAACAATTGTCCAAATTTAAAATGAGCGGATAAATCCAACCCCGCGTAATACAAGGGTATAATTTTCACTTTGGGCAGTTTTTGCGCCAAAAGATAAAGCGGCACCAAACTTCCATGGTCAAGCGAACTGTCGCTCATTAACTGCAGAGGAGCTTTCGTCTCCATGCTTTCGCGTATTTTGTAAGCCAGCCCGATGTTCCCCGCGAAATTAATCTTTGTGGCGAAATCGCCAAAATCTTCAAAATTACCCTGAAACTCAGGGCTGAGATTCATGGTAAAGGAGTCGGGCTGAATACGGCCGTGGGGAGAAATAATAAAAATCGTATCCGGCTGGCAGGCGTACAAATCTTCTTCCAATTTTTTAAACGCTTCCAGCGTGGATTTAAGCCGCTCTAAATTTTCCTTGCCTATCGCGGGAATAAGAATAGGCGGATGAGGGGTTATGGCGCTAAAGACTATGGGCATACTTTTTTAGATTAAGATTCATAAGAAACATAAACCTTATTTTTGAATTTTTATAATTTTTCAAAGCTTAGACATTTTTTATTGTTACATTGCTAAATTGTTAAATTGTTAATAAAATTCAGCAATGTAACAATGTAGCAATGTAACAATTTATCTTTCTCCTCGTTTTGATTATACTCCCTCGCTTTACATGGGTATTAACTTCTATTTATTAGTATCGCTCACTGCTTCTCCTTCATCATATAAATACAGCACCTTGGAAGAAACAGTAATTATGTTTTCCCATTTATAACCAAGCTCTTCAAAAACTTTTCCGGAAATAACCGGCCTTTTCTTGTTGTTGGCGATTACATAGACTGCCGGGGAATTCGGTGATTTAACCAATTCTCCGTCTTCAAAAACAACAGGATCAGTAGTGCCGTATCCGGCTAATTCTTCTGGCGAGACCGGAATTATTTTCTTATTTTTAAACTTTATTTTCAAGAATACCGCGTCCCAAATAGGAGCTTTTTTGCCTTCACTCACCCAATAAACGCCGCCTGTGGTATTGTCTTGGAGTAAAGCGCCTGTCGGATAAGTGGAAGTCGCCGTAATAGGCAATCCTTCTTCGTAGGCGTTAATATCTTCCCAGCTTGCGTCTACAACTTCTTCCGGGTTAATGCCGATCTTGCGGAAAGCTTCGCCGTCCGCGAATCCGCGCCGCTTGTCGTCAACCAGCAGAAAAATCGTTCCGCGCGGCGAACGCACTACGGAATATTGCGGAAATTTGATTGCTGTTCCTTTTTCATAAGAATCAAGATCCGCTTTCTTGACAGTAATTATTTTATTTTCGTTAAATCTTGAAGTGAGGGCTCCTTTGGTTAGAAAAGGTCGTTTTTTATTATTTTCTATCAGCCATACGCCAACCTCTCCTTCTGCCTGAAGCAAGGATCCGTCAGGATAAAGCCGGGTAAAATATCTCTGCCAAATATTGAAAAAATTATAATTTCCGTTATACACATGCGGGGTATAATTATACAAAGCGGCCGTGGCGCTGTTTGCCGGCGCGACAATGGTTGTTTCATTTTGAGTAGTTGAGTAAGGATTGGTGAATGTATATGTTTCTCCCGCTTTATATGTGTAATGCTGGGGGTTGGACATATAATCAAAAAATTGCAGCGCGGCTGAATTAACCTGCTTGCCAAATCCTTGCCAGCGCGAATTGCATCCTCCGCCGTCAGGGCAGCCATAGCCGGTTGCCCAGTCAAGCTGGCTCTGTTTAGGAGATTTTTCTTCAATCAAACTTTGCTCTTTTTGCAGCAGGACCAAAAGAAATTGTGGATTAATGGCTATCGGCGCGCATTTCAATTTCTTTTCCGCAAGCGTAAAATCATCGCTTGAATCTATTCCGTCGCAGTCATAATTATTAACCGCGGCGTCATAAATTATTTCAGCCGCGGATTTTATAATTCCGTCCGCGTTAGGGCAGGAATAATTCGCCAAGTAGCCGCCTTTATTTTTTAAAAATTCTTTAATGGATTCCAGGCTCATTGAGCCGGAATTCAAAATTTCC
>JAZDKT010000035.1:0-4028 GCA_043802685.1 Candidatus Falkowiibacteriota bacterium
ATGCGGGCCGCGGACTACTCCCGGATTAGTCGCGCTTACATAGCTCATAACTGGCTTATAACAGTCTTCGTCTTCGCGGTAAATTTCAGCCAGCCAGCCCCGATCGTCTTTGTATTTATTAAGTTTTTTTATGATAACGCCATTGATCATATGTTATGCGTTGTGCGTTACGCGTTATGCGAGATTACCGCCCCAGCTCTTTAAACACAGGCATTCCTGTCGTCGGGCTGGTTGGAACATAAATAGTGCCTTCTCTGTCTTTCAGCTGGTTGATGTAAAGATAATACAAATAATTAGTGGTCAAGCTTTGGTTGATGATTCTCTGCGCTTCCTGCTGGCCTTCCGCTTCAATGATTTTTCTTTCTTTTTCTTTCTTTTCCCTGGCTAAAATAAAATCATATTTCTCGGCTTCCTGCTCGGCTTGCAATTTTTCTTGAATAGCGTTAGCCAGATTAGCAGGCAAGGCCACGTTGCGCAAAAGCACGCTTTCTATGATTATGCCTCTTGGATCCATGACCGCTTTTAAATTATCGGCTATTTGAAACGCCGCTTCTTCTCTTTTTGCGGAATAAATATCTTTTGCTTCATACTGCGCGATAACATCCCTGATTGATGTCCTAATGGTCGGCCGAATAATTTTTTCATCAAAATTCAGTCCTAATTCCCTGTAAACATCAGACGCTTTGTCTTCCTGCAAGCGATAAAGCACAGTCATGTCCAAATCAACGCTCAAGCCCTCTTTGGTTAAAGATGTTATGGCATCCGCGCTGTATTTTTTACCCTCGCCCTGCGCGATGCTCATTGTGTACTCCTCTGTCCTAATGCTCATTTTGGTCACTTTAGCCAAAGGAATAACAAGATGAAACCCGGAAGAAAGCTCATTGTCTTTTACTTTGCCGAAAAGCGAATAAACGCCTGTTTCTCCGGCGTCCACGATTATAACAGAGGCGAAAAACAGCCAAAGCGCGAAAACTATTATCACAATGCTCACCAGCGCTCTTTTCGCTTTTGGCCCGGCTTTTAAATTTTCCAAATCAATTGTTTGATTCATATTTTTATTTGCTGCCTTGTATTTTTCAATCCGAGGCAGGATTAGTTTTTTAAATATAAAAAATAAAATAAGCGCGATTATTAAAACAGGCATTACTCTTGACCCGAAGATGAATGAAGATAAGAATAATAAAAATAGTATAAGCGGTATGTTATTTTTTGAAAATTTTTTATTCATGAATTATATTTGTTTATTTATCTTCCAAATCTTTTAAAATATGCTCCATTAAAAGTTTAATATTGGGGATGTCTTCCTTGATTGTATCCCATACAACTTGAAGGGCTACCTGAAAATACTCATGAGAAAGTATATTGCGCATTGTTACCATATCCCTCCAATTAATATCTGGATATTTTAATTTTATCTCTTTTGGAATATTGTTTGCCGCTTCTCCTATGATTTCAAAATTACGAACAATAGCATCAATTTTTTCTTCATTGTTCTTAAAATCATCAAAGTCTTCTATGGACCCTACATAGTTCTCAATTTTATTTGCAGCATCCAATATATCAGAAATAAAAAATTTAAGTATTCGTTTCGCCATAACTTAATTATTATAAATAAATTGTTTCTTTTAAAATAGAATCTTTTATAAGCGGCTTAAGGCCGGACTTTTGCACTAAATCTACTTTAATGTTTAATTGATCCTCTAAAAAATTTTTTAAATTCGCATACTTTAAAAGAGTAATAGATCTGTTAAATTCAACCAGCACATCCACATCGCTTCCTTTCTTCTGCTCGCCGGTCGCGAACGAACCAAAAATACCCACCTCTTTTACTCCGTATTTTTCTTTAATAAAAGCAAGGTTATTTTTGATTATTTTTTTAATTTCTTTTAAGTCCATAAGTTTAATTGATAACTAAAACTGCTATTTATCTGCCGTCTGTTTTTTACTATCTATCGCTAATACAACTATACCAACTATCAGCCAAAATATCAACACCCAGTTTATATTTATGTAAGCCAAAACTATCCCGGGCCATGCCAGTTCAAGCGCGCAAAAAATAACCAGCGCGGCTGTTAGCGTGTAGAATAGTTCTTTTGTTATTGTATGAAACATATAAAAAATATAATAACCAAGATACAAGAAACAAGGATACAAACAAGATACAAGATACAAATTCCAATAACCAAACGGTTTGGAATTTAATTATTGAAATTTGTAATTTGTTTGTATCTTGTATCTTGTGTCCTTGTATCTTTAATGATTTATTTCTAATTATTAAAAAACTGCTTTAATTTTTCCCACAAACTTCTTCCTTCTAATTCTACCGCGATCTCCCCAACCTCAACCCAATCCTCAACCTCATCATCCGCCCTAAGCCCCTGGATTGAAATTATAAAGCCGTATTTGCCGGATGCTCCAAGCTGAAAATTGTTATCCTCGCGATACGCTTTTGACAAGTCAAATTCAACGCTTGCTATTTTCCATCCGTCTGATTCTTCTGGCGCGCTGTAATCAGCTAAAACATAATTTATGCCTTCTTTGTTAATATCAGTGTCGGCGTTAATCTTTTTAAAGCCCGGGCTTATTAAAGCGTCCTGGCTAAAGCTAAACACGCCGTCCCCTCCCAAAATAACATCGTCTCGCGCTAATTTTATTTCGCTTACATCTTCATCAGCCGTAATATTAAACTGCTTGTAGGTTTCATCAATTATTAATTCGCTTTCAGCACCGAGTGCTGCCGCAGCACTCGGTGCTGAAAGCATTTTTATCGTCTGCAATTTAGCCGGGTTAACTGTCTGGGCGCTGATTTTTCTGCTATTAGTGTATAAAACAATGTTCTCGCCGCATCCGTCAGCCAGCCAAATTTTATTTATAAAAGACAGCTTGCTCTGCGCGGTTGATATTTTTTTAGTAACAATATCATCATTAACCCGCAGTTCAATTTTATAGGCGCCTTCAGGTAAATTAGCTGTTTTAAATTTTAATTCCCTGTAACCGCGCAATTCCACCTTATGAGCGCCTTCCGGCAAATTAGAGGGCTGGGGCGAGGTTATGCCGTCATCATCCAAATGCAGGCTGTCAATCAATTGATTATTATAGTATAAATTAATATCAATCGGATCAGCATCGTTATTCTGGTTTAAATCTTGAAAAATAAAATCTAAATCTAAATCCTCGCCTGCCCCGCTCGAGGCGGGGTCTTTTATGTAAACATAAAATTGATAAGCTCCGCGCAGCGCGCAATCCAAAATTAAATTTTCATTGCTTTTTTCATAATCAGGCAATAAATATTTTTGCGCTAAATTATAATTATACAAAGCAATTTCTTTGTTGTCCGGCATGTTATTCAAAAATTCATCAATGCTGTTGTATTTTTTTTCTCTTTGCAATAATATCGCTTCGCCTTCCATAATAACATCCCAAGCCAAAGACAGCTGATCTATGATTTTATTTTCAACCGGTTGCAAATCATAGCGCCAAACAACGCTGTCTGCTAAAATTCCGGCTTCAATAATTGGCAATGCGTTTTCGTTTTTATATTTCAATGTTAATTTCGCTTTATCAAATTTTCTCAGCGTGCGCAAAGAAAAATAAACAGGGTCGCCTGTTATTTTTTGAGGAACTAAACTCCCTATAGGGAGTTTAGTTCCTTGAACCAATTCCACCCTATCCTCCGGCGTTAATTTGCTGATAAAATAATTATAATTTGGAGGCGAGATTCCGAAATCTCGCCTAACATAGCTGATCTTGCCGCTTGGGGCTATTGCCATATACAACAGCCAGCAGACAAAGCCGAACAAAATGCCCCAAAACAGTATTCTTATTTTAAAAATTTGATTTTTCATTTTTAGGAAGTTATGGTAAGATAATAATATAATGCTAATCTACAAATGATATGCAAATACTGCAAATTACGAATTATGCGAATAATTAATATACTGAAAGACTAATTTAATTTTAACTAATTTTTGATTAAATGACAATGAGTTCGTGTATGACTTGTTAGCTGAAATAAATTTATTTTTTTT
>JAZDKT010000036.1:0-2032 GCA_043802685.1 Candidatus Falkowiibacteriota bacterium
CGAAAGTAAATCGGCCTTTTTGCTTTTTGATATGGTTTAGGGTATAATATGGATAGATAATTTAAAATAATTTCTAATTTTAAAAATATGCCAAAGAAAACATCAAAAACAAAAAAAACCAAATTGCCCGCAAAATTAGTAAAATATCTGGAAAAAGCAGGCGTTAAACATGAAATTTTAGAGCACAGAACCGTTTATACGGCTTTTGACGCGGCCACGACAATGAAGAAAAAATTAGGCGAAATCGCCAAGTCATTGTTTGTTAAAGCGGATAAGGATTATTATTTAGCGATTTTGCCGGCTGACTATAACCTTGATTTCAAGAAGCTTGGCCAGTGCATAGGCGCGCAAACAGGCAAGCCGATAAAAACAGTAAAAATTCCAGGGGAAAAGATTATGGAATCGGTTCTTAAGGTCAAGGCAGGGGCGTTGAGCGCTTTTGGCGGATTGCATAAAGTGCCTGTTATTATGGATAAGGGGCTTATTAAGGCGAAAAAGGCCATATTTTCTTCCGGCAGTTTTAACCATTCAATAGAAATGGCGGTAAAAGAGTTTGTTAAAATGGAAAATGCTTTGCTGGGCAGCTTTGGAGTGAAGAAGAAAGTAAAGATTGTTAAAGCGGGGAAAGTTGTTAAAAAGAGGACTGTGGTTAAGAAAAAATAAATAGTAAATAGTAATCAGTAAATAGTAAATAGTTTGGATCGCTAGAGGTTCTTTAAATTTTATGTCAAATAATCCAATTAAGCACTTTGTTCATTTAAATGCGTGGCAAAAAAATCATCAATTAGTTTTGAAAATTTATAGGTTAACCAAAAAATTTCCCAAAGATGAATTATATGGCATGGTGAGTCAGACAAGAAGAGCGGTTAGCTCTATTACGGCTAATATTGCCGAAGGTTTTGGACGATTTCATTATAATGATAAAATTAGGTTTTATACTATTGCCAGAGGTTCATCGGCTGAAGTGCAAAATTTTTTGATTATTGCTAAAGATTTAAGCTATATTACAGAAGATGAGTTTAATGAAATTAAAGTTATAAGTTTTGAGGGATATAAGTTAATCTGCGGCTTAATGCAAAGTACAGCAAAATTTAGAAATAATTTATAAAAAAATTTAATTCTAATTCTATTAGTTCTAATTCTTAATAAAATTTTATAGTTATTCATTAACTATTTACTGTTTACTATTTTCTATTTACTTATGAATATCAAAATAGAAAAATTCCAAGGCCCATTAAACCTGCTTCTGCAATTGATAGAAAAGGACGAGATGGATATTGCTGAAGTAAGTTTGGCGAAAATAGCCGATCAATACATTGAATACATAAAAATAACGGATAAAATCAGTCCGGATGACATGGCTGATTTTTTAGTTGTGGCGGCGCGCTTGCTTTTGATTAAATCCAAGGCGCTTTTGCCGTATTTATGCGCCGGAGAGGAGGAAGAAGAGATTAAAGAACTGGAGAATCAATTAAAAATGTATAAAGAATTTTTGGAAGCGGCCAAGGGAATTGATTTTTTATTGGGAAAAAAGAAATTTATGTTTGGCAGGGAATTTAACCGCAAATTAATTTTAAATAATTTAAATTTTTTTTCTCCCCCCAAAAAACTTACTGCCGAAAATATGGCAAATGTTTTTAAGGAGCTGATTGGAGGCATAAAGCCGCTGGAAAAAATAAAGGAAGAAAGATTAGAGCGCAAAATAAATATAGAAGATAAAATATTGTCTATCCGGCAAATGCTGATTAATAAAATAAAATTAAATTTTAATAAAATCTTACAGCATGCTAAATCTAAAACGGAAATAATCGTCAGTTTTTTGGCAATGCTGGAGCTGATTAAGCAAAAGGATGTAATAGTTACGCAGGAGGTTATGTTCGGGGATATGGAGATTATGAAAAATTAAAACACGAAAACACGAAAACACGAAAACACGAAAACACGAAAACACGAAAACACGAAAACACGAAAACACGAAAACACGAAAACACGAAAACACGAAAACACGAAAACACGAAAACACGAAAACACG
>JAZDKT010000037.1:0-7704 GCA_043802685.1 Candidatus Falkowiibacteriota bacterium
CTTCTTAGTTTTATCTTCTGGATAATCCTGCTCTTTAAAAAACTTTTTAGCTACTTTAATAGATTCTTCAACATGTGTCTCGTATTGCTCATAACTAATATCATGAAAAATTATTGCGAGCTTTAAAATTTCTAAATCTACTTTTGAGTAAAACTTAGTTAATTTTAAAGCAACATTCATAACATCTTCAATGTGATCCCATTGATGTATTTCGTCATGCTTTGCATATTCTTTTTTTGCGAAAAGTTCACTTGTTTTTATTATGTCCATGATAAATTCTCCGCCGCGGCAGAATCCCTGCCCGACAGCATTGCACCAAGGCAGGCGGGTCTCCGCAGATGATTCTGCCGTTTTTAAATTATACAATCCCAATCCTCTCCTTAACCCTCCGCAACGTCTCTTCCGCAATCGGCTTTATTTTTCCAGCCCCCTCATCCATGATTTCCTTGACTTCTTCGTCGGTAAAACTGTTAAATTTTCTTTGGAAATTAATTAGAAATTCGGCTACTGTTTCCGCTAAATCTTTCTTAAAATCACCATAGCCCTTCCCTTTATATTTATTTTCCAATTCCTTAACGGATTCTCCCGCAAGCAATGAATAAATGGTTAATAAATTGGAAATGGCTGGCTTTTTATTGTTATCAAAAATAATTTCTTTGCCGGAATCAGTAACCGCTTTCATAATTTTTTTCACAGCCGCTTCCGGCTTATCCGTCAAAGCGATATAATTAGCCGAACTGCCGGCGCTTTTGCTCATTTTTTTATTAGGGTCGTCCAGCCCCATAATGCGCGCTCCTTCTTTCCTAATGATCAGTTCCGGAATTTTAAAAGTATCGCCGAATTGACTGTTGAATCTTTTTGCCAATAAACGGCACAGCTCAACATGCTGAGATTGGTCATCGCCGACAGGAACAGCGTCAGTATTGTAAAGCAATATGTCCGCGGCCATTAAAATCGGATAGTCATACAAACCAACGCTTACTGATTCTTGTTTTTTGCCTGCCTTATCCTTGAACTGCGTCATTTTATTCAAATCGGAAATTCTGGCAACGCAATTTAAAATCCACGCCAATTCAGTATGCGCGCTTATGGCAGACTGCTGAAAAATCATTGACTTTTCAGGGTTTATCCCACTGGCCAAATAAATTTTGGCGGTTTCTATAATTTTCTTGCGCAAGATTTCCGGATCCTGTTTTACCGTGATGGCATGATAATCAACCACGCAAAAAATGCAATTATATTCATTTTGCATTTCCACCCACTTGGCAATCGCGCCAAGATAGTTGCCAAGGTGCAATTCACCGCTTGGCTGAACCCCGGAAAATATTATTTTTTCTTTGTTTTTTTCCATAATCTAATTATAAGCATAAAACCTAATTATGTAAATATTGACAGACTACTTGAAACTATCTTATAGTAAAAACATGACTTTCCACATAATCACAATTTTTCCAAATATTTTTGATTCTTATCTTAATGAATCAATTCTTGGCCGCGCGCAAAAAAATAAGTTAGTAAAAATAAAAATCCACAATTTGCGCGACTGGACAACTGACAAGCATAAAACAGTTGACGACACTCCATGCGGCGGAGGCGCCGGCATGATAATGAAAGCCGAGCCGATTTATAAAGCGATACAAGATATAAAATCCCAAATCTCAAATCTCAAAACAATATTGCTATCGGCTAAGGGCAAACAATGGGAACAGCAGACTGCAAAAAAATACTCCAAATTAGATGAAATAATCTTAATCTGCGGACGCTACGAAGGCGTTGACGAAAGAGTTAAAAAATTTATTGACGAGGAAATTTCTATCGGCGATTATGTCCTTACCGGCGGAGAAATACCGGCCATGGCAATCATTGATTCCATAACCCGCCTATTGCCCGGAGTTTTGGGAAATAAAAAAAGCGCTGACATAGAATCGCACTCAATTCCGGGTGTTTTGGAATACCCGCAGTATACCAAACCGGAAACAATAATAATAAACAACAAAAAATGCAATGTGCCGAAAGTCCTGCTGTCAGGCAACCACAAATTAATAAAAGAATGGCGGGAAAAGCATAAAATTGACAAATTTAAAACAACTAATAAAAAATAAACCGCCAAATCTATTTTAATGTATGCGTTATGCGTTATGCGTTATGCGTTATGCGTTATGCGTTATGCGTTATGCGTTATGCGTTATGCGTTATGCGTTATGCGCGAATCACCCGAACATCAGCCACCCAGGCTTAAAAAGAAGCAAGACACCGATTAGAAAAATCAGTATTCCTCCAACCAAGCCGGACCAGCGAGTATACTTGGAGCTGATCGCCTGCATTTGCAAAGTAGCCATGGCCAAAAAGAAAACCAGCAAATCGTCCAGCATAAATATAAAAATATAGAGAAACAAATAAATATAATATTGATAAGCGGGCAAATCTGACAACGCCAAAACCTGCGTAAAAACAGCCGGCAGTCCGGCAGAGCAGATTAATTCAACCAAATTAACCGCAAACGCCAAAACTATTATTCCGATCAGCGCTATCCAAAACTGTTTCTCGTTAATAATTTTGCGCAATTTTTCAAAAACCAATTTTCTTTTCCCGCCGCCTGTAACGCGGCATACTCCGCTATTCAGCCACCAATCCCTTAAATGAAAAACTCCGCTCACCAAGGCTACTGAACCGATAGCAATCCTGACCCAAAGCACAAACCCTAAAAACAAAAATAAATTAAGCCAGGCTGACAAAAATAAAAAATACACAGCTCCGGAAGCAACTATAAACACCGAACCCAAAATAAACATTCTTCTCCTGTCTTTCATACCCAGAAGCAAGCTAATCAAAAATAGCAGAACCCACATAGCGCAGGGGTTAAAGCCGTCAATAGCGGCAACCATGGCAGTAAATGCCGGCAAAGAAATATTTGCGAGATTAACTTCGCCAAACAATGGGATGTTGATTGTCTCTGGTATTTCTCCTGAAACTCCGCTGTCAGCGCCGCATCCGCAATCATGGATGCACTCCTCATCACCGTGATCGCAGGAATGAATACATTGATTATTATCTCCAGAACCCTTTAATATCGGTTCAACAATATCGCTGCATCCAAGAGCTGAATAATCATCAATAATTGACTTGATTTTTATTCCCGTTGTTTTATCGCTGTAATAGCCGATAACCGCTTTGTCGCCGATAATTAGAACCGGAACGCCTGTAATATTCAATTTTAGCTCTTTGCCTATACGAGCCAGCAGTTTTTGATTATCTGAATTATGCCATGTCTCATAGCGATATACTTTAATGTTTTTATTTTCCTGCTCCAATTGGTTTAAAAAAATTTCCTCTTTAGCGCAGTGCGGGCAGCCATCGCCGTAAAAAAAATAAAGGTTTACATTTTCTTGAGCCATTGCGATCTGAGTAAATAACAATACTGCCGCAACAGGCAAGATTATTTTGAAAAATTTAAGCATATTAATACGAAATGGCTGCATTGTTACATTGTTAAATTGCTAAATATTAAAACAATTTAACAATGTAACAATTTAACAATGGAAAGCATTAAAAAAATAATAAAAATTTTGAAATAGAGCCATTGGCCTTGCTGAAACATTAATTTTATATCTACACTATACCATTTATTTAATATTTTTCAAATATAAAATTCCTCCGACTTATGCCGGAGGAATTTTAAAAAAGAAGGGGTCTTCCCGGGAGCTTAATCCCAAGGGGTATGCTAAATATCCATTCTGTTAAATTATAAATAGTTTTACGCGATCAGCAATCTTAGTGGCGGCGGTCCCTGCCTGAAAACAGCGTATTGTCTTTACTGATATCTTTTTCATTCGGCAAGCCGCTTTCCGGTATTTCTTGTTTTTCCTCTTGCGCCCGCCTTTCTTTGATTAATTCCTTGTTTACCCAAAATATCCAAATAATAATTCCGAACAGAAAAGTGATAAAAATAACTAAATTAAGATTCAGTCCGCCTTGTTTGTTTTTGTTTTCATTAATCAATCCTTGATCAGCTTCTTCTACTGTTATTTCTTCTCCTATTATTTTTTTAATGTCGTCATCTGTTGTTTTTTCTTTTGAATCGCCAAGCTCTTCTTCGTAGCCCTCAATAACAACGCTTTTATCCTCTAACGAATCTAATCCTTTTACCTCTATTTTTGCTTCTTCTGCCTGCTCCTCTTCCTGTTTCGGCTCCTCTGCCTGCTCGGTAATAATTTGCGCCAACGCCGGCTGTTCTAATTTTGCCGCTATATTAAAATAAACAATATTTGACCAACTGCTTTCCTTGCCGCGGCTGTCTGTCGCCGTGGCATACATAAAATGGTTTCCGCTTGTTAACGGGCGGAAAGGCCTATACGCGAAATCAGCCGCGCCTGATTCAGAGTTTTCTGCTTTAAATTGCCCGTCCAGCTTATGATCTATAAATACTTTTATTAATGAATTATTTTTAGTTACCCCAACAATAAAAGGGCTGTCATGCTCGGTCTTGTTGTTAAATTCCGGGGCGAACAAAGTCGGAGCCGGCATTGGCTGTTCAATTTTAAAATTAAGAGTATCCGATTTTTTACTTTTATTTCCCAAACTGTCTTCACTAACCGCTTGGACGAAATGATTCCCTGCTGTTAAATTCAGAAACGGCTTATAAGCAAAATTAGCCGTGCCGGAATCGTGAACAACAACATCTGTTTTACCGTTGTAAATTCCATCAACATAAACGCGGACAAATGTCCCGCTTAAAGTTAATCCTTGAATAAGCGGTTTTACTTTACCGGTAATAGTACTAATATTCGGCTCAACCAAAGTGGGAGCCGATAATGCAGGCACGACAAATTTTATTTCTTGGCCGGGCGCGGATAAAACCAAAGATGTCCTGTCTCTTGACGCCAGCATAATCTCATGAATTCCTTCGCTTAAAACAGAATCATGCTCATAATAGAAGTTGTCCGCTTCTGTTCCCTCCTCGTTAATCTCGGCCAAGCCGGCAAAAATCCCGTCAATATAAACTAAAACCTCCGTACCGGCCGGAGTAAGCCCCGTGATAAAGGGCTTGCCCAATTCATATTGGCTGGTTTGCATCACAGTCGGCGCGTCTATTATCTGTCTGGCGCTTGCTATATTCGCCTGGCAAACCAATGCTCCAAAAATAAAAAGAGCGACAAAACAAATCGTCTTTATATACCTAGGCATACGCGTTTTACCGCTTCCTCCTAAACGGTTGTTAAGCAGCTGCACCAGCCGCTATCATGTGGTGTATAATTAAAAATTGTATTAGGGCCGCAGGGGGCAATTTAGGAAAAACCCAATTTGCCTCTGCAACCCTAACACAGAATTTTTTAAATCAACGGTAATTCTAATCTACAAATATAATTCAAATCCGCGAATGTTATTCAAATGCTTCAAATAATTCGGATAATTCGTATTTGGAGCATTTGAATATTAATTTGTAGATTAGAATTGTATACTGCTTCACTGCAATTTAAAGTTTAGCTAACAGCCAAACATTAAGTCAAGTGCGTAAATAGTTAACAAATTGGGTATTAACCGCATAATTTATGTGGAAAAAAATGTGCAAAAGGATCGGATAAACCAAGAAAAATCAATCAAAAATAGCTGATCTAAAATCAAAAGATATCTTTATAATGTTTAATTTTAGCTATTTTTTTGTCTTTATCAATATCTATCGCGATCAGGTCCAATCTGATGTCTTGAAACCCTGAATTATGGCTTTTCAAATACGCGCCAATCGCCCTTTTTAAATGCTTAATTTTTCTTGAAGAAATCGCTTCGTCGGCAAAGCCGAATTTATCAGATGTTCTGGTTTTAACTTCTATAAAAACAATCAAATTCTGCTTTTTAGCTATGATATCTATTTCTTTATAGCTTACTTTAATATTTTCGCCGATTATTTCATACCCATGGCGGACAAGATAATCCCTTGCCAGCCCCTCGCCGAATTGCCCTACTTTTTGATTATGGTTCATAAAAAAACACAAAAAACACTCAAATCTACAAATGGAATGCAAATCTACGAATTTTTTTATTTAGTATTTGTAGATTTGAATATTATTCGTAGATTTGAGTGTTGTAGATTTGAGTGTTGTAGATTTGAGTGCTGTAGATTTGAGTGAGTTACGGTATATACTTTTTATATGCTTTTTCTTGCTCTAATTGCTTCTTTCTTTCCGGAATGCCGATTAATATTCTTATTGTATAAACCAGCCAAATTATAATCTCAATGCCCCACAGCAGAAACCAAAATCTGGCTGACAAAAAAGGGATCATCTCATAAGTAAAAAACAGCAAAATCGCGCCGAATATCGCGTTAGCCATGCAAAAATAATAAACATTGGACCAAAAACGGCTGTAGAGATTTTTTTTATTGCGGGATTTTATAAGGCCAAAGACAAAAATCAAAATAAAAAACACCGCGACAGCAATAAAAAAAGCGCGAAAATAAGCCGAACCCATAAGACCCGGCCTTAAATTAAGCCAAAAATTTAATGATAATAAATTTTCCATAATCGTTAATAATTATAGGGATTGCGCGTTTGAAAAAAATTTATATTTTCATGAAACACGCAATTCCTAAATTAAATAAATCCAAATTTCTAGTTTCAAATTTCAAATTTCAGCTATGTTTTAGTAAACATCAGCCCATAATGATAAGTTCCGGCCTCAAACTCATCTTCCAATTGCAGACCCAGTTTTTTAGCCGCTACCTGCAACAAATCCTTTCTTACTCTTTCTTCAGCAGGCGGGCCGAACGGGGAGTCGGTATTTTTCCATTCCACGACAATTATTTTACCTCCCTTTTTAATCATGCGGATCACTTCACGCATAATTTCGGCTCGCTTGCGCGACTGGTACAAAGTGTTTATCAAAAGTCCGACATCAATACTGTTGGCTTCAATCTTGGTGGCGCCGAATGTTTCTATATCGCTCCAAATCACCTCAACATTGCTTAAATTCTCCAGCTTGGCTCTTCTTCTGATTGATTCTAACGCGGTTTTTAATATATCAACCGCGTAGACTTTGCCGTTTTTGCCTATCGCTCCGGCGGCAGGAAAAACAAAATGCCCTGACGAACCACAGCCAAAATCAGCCAGCTTCATTCTATCGCCGGCCTGCGCTTTGCCTAATATTAAATTTACATCAATTAAGGCATTGCCTCCCATTGTACCCGCCATATGCTTAATGTAATTAATTTATTTTAAAACTGTTGTTTATATTATAGTTTATTTTCAAGATATTAACAACACTTCTCGCATAACACATAACGCATAACACATAACTCGTAACAATTTATTTCGTATAGCGCGCGCAGGATGTCTAAAAACTAAAATTCTGCCAGACTTTTTTACCCCGTCAGTATCGCGGGGAGTCAGAGTTAAAAATGTAAATTAACTAATATTAACTTATTTAACTCCTACTAAAGTAGGGCGGAAATTAAAAATAAATAGTTTTTAGACAACCTAAATGATTTGTTTTACTAAATTATTGGATAATAGCGGGACAAAAAAAAGCAGAATATATAAAAAAATCACTACCCTATAAAGGTTATGCGTTATGCGTTATGCGTTATGCGTTATGCGTTATGCGCACTAGCGTTGCGTTAAACAGAATTAAAAATTAATATAATATTTATTATTAGCAATAATTTGCACTTTTTAAAATTTTACGATTTGAATTATTAGTGGGATAATTAAC
>JAZDKT010000038.1:0-30587 GCA_043802685.1 Candidatus Falkowiibacteriota bacterium
ATTCTTTTAACTTTTATCTGTCTATCTTCTGTTTCCGGCGCTTGGCTTAAAGCCGCTTCCCTTTCTTTTTCATCCCATTGTTTGATTTCATCTTCTCGGAAAACATCTTTTAGCCCCGTAACCTGCGCGGTCGGCTCAACGCCTTTCGTGTCAACTTCTTTCAACTGATCAATATAACTCAAAACATCCGACAGCTGATCGCCGTAAGTTTTCAATTCTTTATCAGTCAATTCCAGCCGAGCAAGATTTGCGATATGTTGTATGTCTTTCTTGTTTAATCTCATATACTATTTATATTTTCTATAAATCTTATCATGATGGTCAAAATCAATAAGCCGTATTTCATCTTGAAAAATTTCATATATTAAAACAAAGGAGCTTACATGAACTCTTCTGTAATTTCTTAAAGTATTGCGTAATGGTTTTCCTATAAACGGGTTTTTAGCAATCTTGAAAATTTGTTTTTCTAATCTTTGAAAAATAACTAACTTTTTCTTCTTGAATGGTTTTAAAATATTATTAAATTCAACAGAAAAAATTACATCATATTGTATAGATTGTTTTAGGTAGTCCATATTCTATAACTTTTGAAGATATGATTTTAAAGAAGCTGAATTGCTAAAACGCTTCCCTTTGCCTTTATCCATGCCTTGCGATATTTTTTCCCATCGTTTTATTGCAGATGGCTTTATGTATTCCCGCACTTCTTCAAAAACAATTTTTTGCAAATTGTTTAATTGCGCTTGCAATAATTCTTGATTCTTTAATATTTTTTTGTATTCAGTTTTAGTTATAGCCGCAGTTTGCATATTTTTTTATTTAGAGGCTGCTGATTTTTGCGCCAAATTAGCAAAGATCAGCAACCACTATTTAATTATTTTTAAAAATTCTTCTTCATTAATTATTCTCACTCCCAGCTTCTTCGCCTTGTCATATTTGCTGCCCGGATTTTCTCCGGCTACGACAAAATCAGTATTTTTGCTGACGGAAGACGGCGTCTGCCCGCCCAATTCCCTTATTTTACGCTTTGCTTCATCTCTTGTCAAACTGCTTAATACGCCGGTTAATACAAAAGATTGCCCGTCTAAAACCTGTTTTTTCTTCGTTATTATATGTTGATTTATCTTTAAGCCCGCGCTTTCCAAGTTCTTTAATAATTCCAAATTATGCTTATCGCGAAACCATTTGTAAACACTTTTAGCCATAACTTCTCCAAAATCATAAATGCGCTCTAACTCTTCCGGTTTCGCTTGTTTTATTTTTTCTAAACTGCCGAATGTTTTAGCCAAGTCAATGGCGGATTCTTCCCCGACATGCCTGATGCCCAATCCGTAAATAAAGCGAGGCAGGTCAATTTCCTTTTTTGCCTTAATCGCTTCAACCAAATTCTCAGCTGACTTGTCCGCGAATCTTTCCAATGGCTTTAAGTCCCCGGCCGTTAACTTGTAAAAATCATCTATATCGCCCACTATCCCTTCTTTCATAAGCTGTTCTATAATTTTGGGGCCCAAGCCGTCAATGTCCAGCGCGCCTTTTGACGCCCAGTGCATCAGCCGGCGCAGATTAACAGCGTAGCAATCCTTATTAACGCATCTGTAAGCCACCTCGCCGGCGATTTTATCTACTGCTCCTCCGCACATCGGGCATAACTTTGGAACAGCAATCTTTTTTTCTTTTCCTTGGCGCAAGCCCGGCAAAACTTTTACCACTTTGGGAATAACATCTCCGGCCCGCTCAATAATCACGGTATCCCCTATTTTCAATCCAAGCCGCTCAATTTCGTCCATGTTATGCAGAGTGGCTCTGCTAATAGTGGCTCCGCCCACCCAAACCGGCTCCAGCGCCGCAGTCGGGGTTAATACTCCTGTCCGCCCAACCTGCCAAATTACATCCGTGATTTTGGTGGTTGCCTGCTCTGCCGCGAACTTGTAGGCCATCATATAGCGAGGACCTTTTCCAACCGCGCCCAGGCGAGGCCAAAGCGAAAGCTTGTTCACTTTCACTACTATGCCGTCGCAATGAAGAGACAGCTTGTCTTTATTTTGTTCTTGCTTTTTATGGAATTCTAAAACTTCATTCAAGTTTTGACAGTATTGATTGTATTTTAAAACTTTAAATCCCAAAAGCTTGGCTAATTCTATCTCCTGTTCGTGCTTTTCCAAGCCCAAATCAACGGCAATGGAATAAATATAGCAATCCAGCTTTCTCTCGGCCGCGAATTTCGGATCAAGCTGCCTGATTGATCCTGCCGCCGCATTGCGCGGATTTACCAACAGCGGCCTGCCTTGTTGTTTATATTTTTTGTTCAGCTCCGCGAATACTTTTTTATCCATTATAATTTCGCCGCGAACTTCAAAACTACCGTTATCCAGCGCTGACCGCAATTTCTGCCGCGCTTCCTTTGATAAGTTCAATTCAGCCAATTCTTTTTCTGCCGGCTGGCGCAAAACCAAAGGTATGGCCTCAATCGTGCGCAGATTCTGCGTTACATTTTCCCCGACTGCTCCGTCGCCTCGGGTCGCGCCCAAAACAAACCTGCCTTTTTCATAAACCAAAGCAACCGCCAAACCGTCTAATTTTAATTCACAGTAATAATCTAATAACTTCTTACTTCTAACTTCTAACTTCTTACTTATTCTCTTCTCCCAATCATGCATATCTTTTGGATTAAAAGCGTCAAACAAAGACATTAGAGGCGATGAATGCTTTGCTTTAATAAATTTATCCAAGGGTTTGCCGCCCACTCTCTGCGTCGGAGAATCAGCCGTGATAAATTCAGGATATTCTCTTTCCAATTTTGCCAATTCATTTTTCAAGCTATCCAAAGCCGCGTCGCTGATTTCCGACTTGTCCAAAACATGATAAAAATAGCGATAATGGCTTATCTCTTTTTTTAATTTCTCTATTCTAATTTTAGCTTGCTGTCTTCGCATAACGCATAACACGCAACTCGTAACACACGCTGATTAATGTTGATTTATTTTATTTAATATCCAATATGCAACATACATTCAACGCTCAACATCCAATGTTCAATCTATTGATTATTAATTTATTGGATATTGAATGAATATTGAATATTGTGTATTGAACATTTTTACTAATATTTGTAAATTTGTAAAGGATTTGTAGATTTGTGGGAGTATCAATAGCTAATCTCCACCACTCTTCTAATGCCCTCGTGTTCTCCCGCGGACATAAAAGTTATTGGAGAATCAGAAGTAAAAACTACTCTGTATGAAGAATTATTAGATAAAGATTCGGTATGCGTATCATTGCCATCGCATTCGGCGGGGCTTGGGCTGAAATCAACATATTTATTTATTTCCGTGCCGCATTCTACTATGCTAAATTCATTTTGTCTTATTTCCCATAAAACTTTCTCTAATCCTGCCTCCGCGGCAAAATATGATATAGTTGATCTTTCCTGCGTTCCGCTTATTTTTAAGCCGGACATGACTAAATCAGCCGCGCCCAAAGACACGACTAAAATACTTGTCAAAATCAGCAAAGCCATCATTAGGGCTGTACCATTTTTATTTTTTAAAATATCCATTCGCATATATGCATATATACACTCAAATCTATAATCCGATTTAGAAGTGGTAGAAGGCAAAGAAGGCCTGAGAGGGGGAAAAGGTAAAATAATTTTCCCCTCTGCCCCTTTAACCCTTATTTGCCCTCTTAGCCCTCTCGCCCTTCTTAAAATATATTCGTAGATTTGAGTGTTATTTGAGTGTTATTCATAATACCTGGACGAAATAGCGGTTTGGATTTTCATTTCAGATTTATGCGATTCTTGGCCAACCGCCTGCACAATCATTTTCATCACCACGCTTGATTGGTCAGACACTACCTTATCATCAACTACTATAAATTCTAAATCGCTTACTTCAATTTCATCGGGAGTAATATAAGCGAAATCGCTGTCGCGCTTAATTTTTAACCGCGGAATTCCGTTTGTATCGTTTTCCAACGAATATTCCACGCATTGGTCATGGATATTTTTGAATATTAAATTATTACCCGCAATAGTGAGATAAACAGTCCCTTTTGGAATGCCGCATTCAGGCGGTCCTGAACCAGTCCTTGTTTTCTGCGCCATTCTAATTTCCTTGCTCATAACTTCCAGCGCGTATCTCATGCTTTCCTGCGTGCTTTGCGCGGCAATGGCGCTTCGCTGTCCCTCTAAAACCATCTTAAATATTTGGGTAGCCGAAAGAACAGCAAAGGAAAATATAGCCACTGCCACAGTAAGCTCCAGCAAAGTAACGCCAGCGTTATTTTTTATTATTTTATTTAACATAAATATTAGTTAATTAGGGCTCAGTTGCTTAGTGATTAGGCAATTTAAATGAAATAATGAAATGAAACAAAATATATTTATTCAAAAAATTAGAGTATTTGTTTTCGTTATAAAAGCTACAAAGACATAAACTGATTAACTAATCCCTAAGTAACTAATCAACTAAATACTACCGCCAATCATACAGCAACGTCGTTGCAACATAGTCATGAATTCTGCCTCTTTCCGCCCAGCGCACCTTGCATTCCACTTCCAAATAATCCGTATTGTCAGAGACTGTAATTAATCTGTAAAAAGCCGTCGCGCTTCCCGCGCTATGAGTATAAAATCCCGCGGAGTTTATATTCAGCTTCGCGCCTGAATCATTAATTACATTAATCAAATCATTGGCTGTAAATGTATAATCAATCGTGTAGGTTCCGTCTCCCGCTATGCCATAATCATACGCATTGCCGTCAAGCCAATTTGTGTCCCTAATATTCCTCACAAGTTCTATCCCTTCTTGCGCCAATTGCGAAGCGATCAAATTATTCTTGTTAATATGCTGAACTTGTATATTCTGTAAAACCAAAGACAAAACGCCGATCATGCCCATAGTAATTATTAAAACAGCGATCAGAACTTCCAGGACGCTAAACCCATTTTTTTGTTTTATAAAAAAATTAAGCATATTATTAGGATTAGTTGCTCAGTCGCTTAGTTAATCAGTTAAACAGTTTAAAGACTGCGACTAAGCAACTATTTAACTGATTAACCGCATCTAATTGGCAACATCAACCATCCCCAAAAAATTCACTGTAATTGTTTTAGTTAAATTTGTTTGATTGTTTCTTAAAACAATGTCTGCTGAAACATCGTTTATCGCGCTTGCTCCATTAAAATAAACAGTTGGATCAGGCGGCAAAAAAACAATATCCAAGAAAAGCTTCGAGACTCCGATAAAATTGGTTATGCTGTTTATGGTTATATTATCAGGCAAATCAATGATTGCATGCTCCTCGCCCGCATTGTAATCATGGTCTTCATTGTTATCGGCAAAAATTACATAGCTTGAAGCTCCGCTTGCTAAACGGATCCCCCAGCCGCCTGGCGGAAAACTGCCTTCAAATTTCTGCAGTCCCAATGTATAGCTCTGCGCCAATCGCATATCGCTAACCAGCTTTTGGCTGGCATTCATAAGTTTTGCCCCCTGATCCGCTTGGCGATAATTGACCATAAAAAGGCCTGATATTAATGAAATAATAAAAACACTGACTAATAACTCAACAAGAGTAAAGCCCGTATTTTTTTTAAATTTCTTAAAAATTATAATATTTGTAGATTTGAATATCATTTGTAGATTTGAGTGTTATTACTTAACTTCTTTCCATACAGGAAAAAGAATAGCTATTGTATCAAAAATATTTGATTTTGTCGTTCCTCCCAGATTTGTTGCTTCAACTTTATAAAATCTTTCTAAGATATTTGGGTTATTGTCTTCGCATTCAAAGGGGCTTTCGGTAATTCCTTCGCACACAATTTCCGCGCCGATAAAATCTTTTGTGTCATCGCGCAAAATTTTATAAGAAATAAGTCCTCCGGCGGCAGTACTTGCCGGCTCTGTCCAAAATAACACTATCGTATCTTCATCTTTAATAAAATCAGCGGATAAAGTAAATTCTCCCGGCCTGGCAATGGGAATGCTTGCTATTTCAATATTAGATGTCGTGGTCCCAATATTATTTACTGCCGCAATTTGATAACTATAATCCGTGTAATCAGAAACCGTATTATCTCCATAGTATATAATCAAAGCTTCATCGCTGTAATATGATTCTTGCGCTAATACCGCTATTTCAACGCCATCGCGCAAAACTATATACTTATTCTCATTTCCGCTGTCAATCCACGCCAAGGAAGCATAAGCATAATTTCCATAAGCATCAACCGAGCTTACGACAAGTATGGGAGCGAGCGGCGCTATATTAGCGCAGTCAATCGCTGTTTTATCTCCGCTTGATTCAGAAAATACGCTATTATCCGTCCCTGCTCCAACAAATTCAACTTTATAATCATAAACATTATTCGCGATTAATCCTGTTCTATCGCTATAAGATATAGAATCAGGCGACAAACCGCTTTTTATCGCAGTATAATCAACATCTGCTTCAGTATTGTTTTTTCTCCAAATATTGTAAGCAATAGTATTTTCAGTAAACTCCCAATTTATTTCCATGCGCGGAAAATCTCCCAAGCATTTAGGCATAACTTCAATTGCCGAAGAAGAAGGAGGCGGGTAGCAAATTATGGCCTTCTCTGACACTGCGTCAGAATATACGCTCACTCCTTTTCCTACCGCCTCCAAATAATATTGATAATCAATATCACTTGTCACATTGCTGTCAGAATAAGCTGTTTCGGTTTTATTCAAAGTAAGCGGAAATGACGGATCTAGGTCCCACGAGCTATCACTGATTCGCCTTTTATGAACAGTATAATATTGAGTTAAGCCATTTGGATCACTGTCCCAGCTTAGCATCAGTTTTGATATTCCCGATTCACATTGCGCCGCTATATTTAAATTCGGCTGAGCCGGCTGGCAACCTAAAGAATTTGACGACAAAACATCAGAAGCAGCGCTTTCTTCGTCTAAAATTTTTGCTTTTACATAATAGTCCGCGCTTTCCCCTGAAATCACTCCTGAATCCCATGCAGTAATATGATCCAAAATATTATCTCCGGAAGCATCAACTATCCTGGCATAAAGCGCCCAGTCGCCGGTTCCTTGATCTACTTTTATTAATAAAGTATTTATTCCCGCGATTAAATTAATGGAAATCTTATCTTGATCGGCGATAATACCTCTGTGCCCCGGATTATCATGAATTTTAACTCCGTTTAAAAACGCTTTTACGCCGTCGTCAGAGCCAATCCACAATTGAGCGGCTTGATCAATCGGACTATAAATATAAGAAAAAGCATAAGCGACTCTATTGGTATTGGGTGAAAAAATGTTGAAAAAATCAATTTTATCTGAAGTGGAATAATAATCAGACCAAGTATTGCCTTCCACGGTTTCTCCGGCTTTCGGAATAACATTTTCCTCATCAATATAATCCATGTAATAGCCTGCCCAAACTCCGCTAGCGCTGTCATAATTATTTTCATAAGGCCCGATTAACAGCCAATGCTTAATATAACCGTCTTCAGAAATATAGTCAGTCGGAATTTTATTTTCAAACAACGCTTCTTCTTTATAAATTTGATATTCAGTAATGTTTTTTTGATTTTGCCAATACAAAACAGTAACGGGATTGTGAAAATCCGTGCATCTGTCATACAAACCGAATACCGGAGGATTTAAGCAGACGGGGGTATTGATCTGAACCGAGTCGGAAAAATCGCTTTCCTCGTCAACTCCCATTGCTTTTATCTTATATTCATAAGTGGAATTGCTGTAAAGGCGAGCAGTGTAGCCTGTCTTGTAAAAAGGAATTTTCCAAATTGGATCATTGGAATCCGCGCCGGCGGAAGATCCTAATCTTCCATTGTTGCCATTGCCGGAACTGTCAAAGACAGTATCCCCGCTTGCTTCATTGAAATGCCAAGCTCCTCTTAATTCTGTTTCATTATTATAGATATTATTATAATGATCTTGAATTTCTGTTAAACTTAATGCTCTGCCATAAATCCTAACTTCATCAATCATGCCCTTAAAAAGTTCTGCAGTGTTAGAATAAGCCCCAATTTGCAAAGCTGAATTACCGCTATTTATATTTCCTGTATAAGAAGATGAACATCCTTGAACGCCGTTTACATACACTTTTATTGTATTTCCGTCATAAGTACTGACAATATGGCTCCATTGGTTAAGCCCGGCCGTGACTGCGGTATTGGTTGTGCAATATCTCCAGCCACCATTAACATAAACATATCCTTGAATTCGTCCGGTTGTGCCATAAAAGCGAAGGATATATTGCTCCGTATATCTTTTTTTAATAATATTTCCGGAAGAGCTATAACCGGTTGGATAGACCCAAGCTTCCATGGTTATTTTTTGGGGATTTAAGCTAACAGCGCTTGGAATGTTTATGTAATCATTGCTCCCGTCAAAATTTAAAGCATAATCGCCTTTATCAGTTAAAACAGAAACTGCTGTTGGATAAACCGACTGGCTGGCATCCGGATTGTCTCTGTAAAGATTATAAGAATAAGCATCATCTACTCCTGTCCAGCTTAAATCAGCGTAAGGAATATTATCCTGACAATATAAATTATCCGGATTTAAAATTGGAACAGCTGGCTGAACGCCGCAGCTGTAAGTTGTAATATTATTGCCTGAAGACAAGGCGCCTTCTAAGCCGGTTGGCCCGATAGCTTTAATATAATAAATATAATTGGTTAATACTCCAAGAGTTGAATCATTGTCAATATAACTTAAAGCGCCTTGAGCAACAGTATCTATTAAATCATCTATTGTCGCGCCATTGCGATAAATATTATAATGGTCTGTGTCAAAGCTTGTCGCATCGGTCCATGAAAGAGTATTGATCGGCGAACCGCTTTCACAGGCAGTGACTAAAGAAATATTAGAAAGTGTTGAAGGCGCGCAATAACCGGAGGTAATTTCGGCGGAAGCAGATAAGTCGCTTTCTCCGCCAGGACCCAAAGCCCTAACAGCATAAGTGTAAGCCGTATTCACGGACATGTTAGAATCAGTATAATTAGCGCTTGTTATATTTGTTAAAAATGATCCATTCCTATAGACAGCATAATAAGTCGTATGATCTGACTCTTCCCACGAAAGAACATTTCTTGGATAAGAACCGGAACAGCTAAAATTAGCTGTTAAATTCTGCGGCTGTGTTGGAGGCGAGCAATCATAGGTTGTTATTTCCAAAGAGTCAGAATCTGTTTGCCCGCCAGGGCCGATTGACTTAACAGTATAAGTATATTTTTTTGAATAAACAAGCCCTGCGCCCGCGTTATCATCGGTCCAATCTCTCGGATCCGATAAAGTAACCGCGCCAATCGGATTATCCGCTTTTTTCCTATAAATTTCAAAACTTTCAGCTCCATAAGAATACGACCATAGAAGTTCAACTGTTGATAAGCCGAAACTACATGCTCTTTCCAAAACCAAGCCGGGTTTAATCGGAGGGCAGTAAGGAAGCTCAAACGGATCTGTTAAATCACTGGTTTCTCCTCCTATGCCGATGGCGTCAACTTGCCAATTATATCTTTCCGCGTATTGAAGACCGTTTTGCGCCCAAGTTGCTCCTGAGATTGTTCCATTATTACCTTTATTAGAACTATCAGAAGCGGAATTTCCAGAGCCCTCATCAAAATGCCAAAGCCCTGCTAAATTATTTTCATTATTAAAAATTCCTTGATAATGTTCCTGAACTTCAGCGGCGGTTAATGCTCGGCCATAAATTCTGACTTCGTCAACAGCGCCTTTAAAGTGGTTGCTTCCTATAGAAGACCCCTCGCTATGCCCAATATGGATAGGCCCTGTATCAGCTTTTATGGAGCCGGACGGATTTGTTGTGCTTCTTAATATGCCGTCAACATAAATTTTCTTTACTTTGGCTATACTGTCGTATGTTCCAACAAAATGATGCCAATTTTGAGGATCAGGAACACTATAACAACTGCCATATCGCCAACCAGTATCATAGATAATAAAACACATATTTTTTCCACCCGACGAATCTGTTCCTAGTATATACGCGCTATACTTGCTAATAATCTGCCACGCTGCGCTATAACCGCTGGAATTGGCTGATTTCACCCAAGCTTCAACAGTAATTACAGAAGTTGGATTTATGCTAATATCGTAAGGAATATTTACATAATCATTGCTCCCGTCAAAACTCAAAGCATTGCCTTGCCCCCAATCAGTATAAACAGAAGTTTTGTTATCAAAAGTAGTTGTCTCAGCTGTTGAATTATCAGGATTAAGCAGATTTCTTGAAATATCATAAGAATCAGCGTTAGAGCTATCGGTCCATGATAAACCAACTCTGGGATATGAACCTTGGCAATAAAATATATCGCTTAAAGTAAAATCTCCCGGAAACGAGCAGTCGTAAGAAGTAATGGATTTATAGCCCTGCGTTGACCTCTCTCCGCTATATCCCACTGCTTCAATTTTGTATTCATACGCGGTTAATATCGCGACGCTATTATCCTGCCAATCTTTTATTGAAGTGTCATTAATTATATAAATAGGAGTGGTTTCGCTTAAATCTTTTCTGAAAATTTCATAACGAATAGTATTCGCCTCATCAGTTGCCCAATCAAGATCAACTATGGGACTGCCTGATACGCATGCTCTGCTTAAGGAAAGACTTGGCGTGGTCGGAGGACAGGAGGCAAGAATAGATTTATAACCCTCCGTGGATCTTATTGTTGATTCATAGCCAATTGCTTCAACTTTATATTCATATGTGCTATTTAACACAATACTATCATCTGACCAGTGTTTATCCGCAGTATTGCTAATTGCCGCGATTGGAGCAGTTTCGCTAAAATCTTTTCTGAAAATTTCATAGCTAAAGGTGTTTAATTCATTAGTCGTCCAATCAAGATTAATTGTTGGACTGCCTAAATCGCATACTTTACTTACTGTTAATCCGGGGACAGCGGGAAAACAGGAAAGGGTTGCGATTGATTTAATTTCTGATTCTGATTGGATTGGATCTTCTCCTTCAGCAACAGGCGGACCATTGGCAACAACCTTATAGTAATATTGAATTAAAGGAGAAACAACATCATCTGAAAAATTTGTAATATCTTTGCTTAAAACAGTTAAAAGGTTTAAGCTGTCCGCGCTAAGACCTTTGTAAATACTATAAGTATAAGTATTGGATGTTTCAGCCCATGAAAGTTCAACAAGCGGGCCTTCGCCATCGCATTCCGCGCCTAAGCTTAGTTCTGGCGCGGCAGGCGCGCCGCAATCTATGGCTGTGACAGCATAAGCATTCGGACCGTCAATGTATCCTCCTTTACCAAAAGCTCTAACCCAATAATTATACTCATACGGCACTTCAACTCCTGTATCAGCATACTCCGTACCTGAAGTAATAAGCTCTGAAGTAACTCCTTCGCTGATTCTATAAACTGTATAGTATGTAACATTATCCGAAGCCGACCAGGAAAGATATACTTGAGATTTTCCTAAAGAGCAAGAAATTGTCGGTTCGTTTAAAATCGGAGCCGGTGAAGGCGCGACAACGGCTGTGCAATTAATGCTTGCTTCAACAATGTCAGAAGATAAAACATCTACTACATTGGCAATAGCTTCAATCCTATAATTAAAGGCGCAAACTTCTCCGGGACATATTCCTTCATCAAGACCGTCTTCATAAAAAATATTGGAAATTCCATCGTTTCTATATTGCCAAACGCCATCCCGATAAATATTATAAATGAGATAATTGCCTTGCGTGGCAGTCCATTTAAGCTTAAAGCTAAAACTATCGCAATTATTTGTTATGGATAAAAACGGCTTACAGCGCGGGATATTTATCTGCGTGATGTTTGAATTCCTTTGCGCGGTTTCCCAAACCGCTTGCACTCTATAATTAATATCACCGTTGTTATAATATGCATTAGGCAAACTTGCGGCTAATTGATCATTAAAGCTAATTACTGCTTCATTGGTAATTTCTGCTAAAGGAGAAAAGTCAGCTTCACCCGGGGCTTGGCGATAAATTTGGTATTTTTGAATCCCAAGTAATTTATTCCATGACAAATTAATTATCGGGCCGCCCGGAGCAGTGCTGTTTAAACAGTCAGTTGAAGTAAAGAGTATTGGCTCGCAAGCAGGAATAATCACTTTTTTGTCTTGATCAAGGATATAAAAAGCTGACGATCCGTCTTGCCATACGCTTTTAACATAATAATGATAAGACTCAGTGCCTATAATGTCCGGACCGTCTGCGTAAAATGTTTCAATGGTAGTTGCTAAAAACGAAAATTCAATTTCACCGGGCGCCTTTCTATAAAGTTCATATTTTAACAAACTGCCAGATACAGGACTCCACGCTAAATCAACATAAGGCCCGTCAGAATGGCAGGAAGTTAATGACGGCAAAAGAACAGGCGGGCAATAAGCTTTTTTTGTAGTAGTAGCATTGTTTGAATAAAAAATATCTCCTTTGTAATCAACTTTAACCCGGTAAACATATATCTTATCGCTCTCAACTTCATTCTTGTCAGTATAAGAAATATCCTTAATATTACTGGTGACCATGCCTGCTTCCATAAAATCAGATTCTCCTTCGGCTTTGCGCAAAATATAATAATCAGCATTGCCGGAAAAAGTTGAAGTCGCTGTCCAGCTAACGCCAATTTCCGCGATTGAACCAACGCATCTAACATCGCTATTTATAAATTCATCTAAAACAACCTCTTCCTGCGCCATAAGGCAATTCGGCCAAAATAAAAACAAAGCAAAAATCAGGCAAAAAATCCCTTCCAAATAAACGCTTAATTTTAAATTTTTACTTTTCATTGAAATATAATCCAAATTTATATATAATCCGAATGTTGCGAATTCTATCCAAATGCCCCAAATAGCTACAAATCTAATTAAATAAAATATTTGATTTGTAGATTATTTGTAGTATTTGGATATAATTTGTAGATTCGGATTATATTAAAATTACGGCAAAATTCTAACGCTAACCACTTCAAACTCCTGCTTATTTTTGATATCTTTGTTAGCTATCACTTCAATCTGATCGCCTACTTTAAGATCCTCAAGAGTTATTTTACTTTCCTGAACAGTTTTTCTGCCAGCATCTCCGGTATCTTTAAAAACGATTCTGCTAAAATCTGTTTCCGGATTGACTATCGCTTTTCTTGTTTCAATTTTATTAGCTATTTGATTTACTTCATTCACATAAGGAACATTTGCTTCTAGAATAATGGAATTGCCTTCTATTCTTTGAATTGACCCGATTAGGTTATAAAGAAATTTAGGCATAGTTGCTTCAGGAATTTTTTGCATGTCTTTTTGCTGAGTTTCTTGCTGTGATTTTATATTTTCCGCGACAGTTGGATTTATCTGTTGATTCTTATAAAAATTAACTGAAATTAACACCCCCGCGCCAACTCCTGCTGTTAAAAAAATAATCGCGATTAAAATAAATAAATTTTTTGTGCTATCCATAGTAATATAAAAGATGTATAGGGCCATTATCTGATATGATAAGCTAAAAGCAAAAAACTTAAATTCGCTAACTTAGCCAAACAGATGAACGGCCGAATAATCAATTTGTTAAAAGCCGACAATAAATTATTTATCGGCATAAGTCTTTATAATAAATATATTTAAAGCAAGCTAAAATACCAATCCAAAATCATCTCTCCCCAAAATAAAACGATTATCGTTGCTGTTGACAAAAACACACCCAAAGGAACTTTTGAGCTCCATTGCTTTCTGCCTGACAAAATCAAGCCAATACCGACAACAGAGCCGATTAAATAAGCTAAAAATATGGCTGTCAATACGCTAGGCCAGCCCAGCGCGATGCCCATGAGCAAACCCAATCTAATATCTCCTCCGCCGATCCATTTTCCTTTTGAAATTAAAAACTGAAATAAAAAGAAACTACTTCCTATTATACCAGAAATCAGCATATTCTGCCAACTAATTCCGAGAAAACAATTCAACGCGAAAATAATCAAGCAAGCGGGCAAAACAACCTTGTCCAATATCAAATACCAGCGCAGATCATAAATGAAAATTACTATCATTACGCTGATGAGAAACCAATCTCTAAAAGTAAGAAGTAAGAAGTAAGAAGTAAGAAATTTAGAAATTGAAAATTGTGAGTTTATAAATACATCAATAATTAATGGCTGTGAATTTACAATAAATGAAATCAAAAAGAGTATAGCCGTTGTTAACTCCACCGCCGGATACTGCCACGAAATCGGCTTTTTGCAATGCCTACACTTTCCGCGCAAAAAAATAAAGCTTAAAACAGGAACATTGTCATACCAATCAATCTGTTTTTTGCATTTCGGGCAATAAGAGCGATTCATCATTCCTTCATTTTTACGCAAGCGCCAAATCAAACAATTTAAAAAACTGCCGATTGTAAGGCCGAAGAGAAAGATGAAGAAATAGATTAAGTAGAACATAAAAATTAAATAAAACATTCCTTTTTATTTTTTAAAATTCTTATTAATAAAAATGTTATAATTCACCATAACTCTATAAATTCCATACATTAAAGCAACTTTATAACCAATTATACCCTCCTTATATCCTCCGCTTGATAAATTTTTAATAAAAGTTATTACAAATTCAGCCGGCATTAAAATAATCGGAAACCTTACTCTTAATTTTATCTTTATCGGCCAATCATTTCCTTTATAATTAAATTTTTCAATTTTGCTAAAATCTTGCAAATATATCTTGGCGTGGACTTTCGCTTTGTTCAGCCATTTTGTTCTAAAAATTTCCCGGCTGTAATTATTATAACCGGGGCGATGCCACACAGCCAAATCGCATTTTTTAACATTTGATTTAACATCAGGCGCATAGTGCAGTATGCCTAAAAAAGATATTTTATCTTTCCGAAAAAGAACTCTTATATACGGCCATTTTTTAGTTAATCTTTTTTTATCATCCCATAAAGGCATTGAAAAATCATAAGCGTTAGCATTTTGATCTAAAACTAATTTCCTGATGCTTTCAGCCAGCTCATCGGAAAGATATTCGTCCGCGTCTATGCGCAGTATCCATGGAAACCTCGCTTGTTTTAAGCAAAAAATTCTGTGGGAATTAAAATTTTCTCTTTTTCCCCTGATAAAAACTTTCGCGTTATATTTTCTGGAAATCTCTAATGTTCTGTCCTCGCATTCGCCGTCATGAACAACAATAATTTCATCAACAACATTAACAATGCTATTCAAGCACCTTTCTATCTCTTTTTCTTCATTGCGAACAATAATACAAGCTGATATTTTGTTGTTCATATTTTTTTAGCGGTAATTATTATGTGGGATCCCAGAGTATAAAAAATATCGCCTAAAAACATAGCGATTTTTTTAATAAAAATTGGAATATTTTTTGTCATTGGGCAAAGAAAATTAGGCGATGTTATCTTGATAATCCGCCAATTGTTCTCTTCTATTTGCAGCTTGAGCGCGCTTACCGTGTAATTTCTTATATGACCGGATAGTCCGGGCCCCAATCTATATTCTGAATGCCGAGGGTATTTTCCCGCCAATAATCTGATTCTGTTTTTCAAACTGGCTAAATTCGGCGTTGAAAGAAATAAGTAGCCATTATCTTTTGCAACCCTTGTTATCTCTTGCAAAAAATAATCCGTATCATACAAATGTTCAATAATTTCAGCTGCTATGACTATATCAAAATAATTATCGGAAAAATCAATTCTTTGTTCAACATCGCATTGAATCGCTTTAATTCCAAATTCAAGAGCTTTGGCGGCCGCTCTCCGCGAAATATCAATGCCGTAAACATCAAATCCTTGATCTTTTAAAAATCTCGCGAATGAACCATGAGAGCAGCCAACATCTAAAATCTTTATCTTTGCGTTATCGGCAATATTTAATCCTTTTATCTGTATAAAAATTTTATAAAGATAAACTTTGTCTTTTAAAAAACTGCCGGCAGAAAATAATGATTGGCAGCCGCCATATTGCCGGTTATTAAAATCATGCCTTTTATTATAATTTATCATAAAAAATTATTTTAAATTTTTAATAAACTCTTTGGCCTGCTCATCCTCCGGCGCCAGTTCCAGCGCTTTTTCCGCGTATATTAAAGCATTATCTTTATCTCCCTGCTCTTGATACAGCAACGCGATGGCAAACGGCCACGCGTAATCTTGGGGATTAAGCATATAACCTCTTTTGTTATACCAAATTGCTTGGCTTAAATCTCCTCTTAAATAATAAGTATCGGCTATTTTTCTAAACATTGTAATGTCCGGCATATTGTTTTCATAAGCCAGCCAATAATAATATTTTGCTTCTTCATATAGCCCCTGTTTTGAATATGTTTCGCCCAAATCTTTATAAATTAAATATTTTTCATATTCAGCAAACCATTTATGCATCCTGCTCATGGATTCGCTTATACCGGGAACCATTGCTATCGCTTTTTCATAATTGCTGATTGCCGTTTCATAATCCCCTTTTTTAAAATGCATTTTTCCCAACTCGCGATAGTTTTTCGGCATTTCCGGACTTAAGCTGATAGCTTGGCTAAAATTATCTTTCGCTAAATCATAATAACTCTGCTTTTCTTCGCTTGCCAGCGCGGCATAAATCTTTGCTCTGGCAAAAATGTCCGCGTAGCTGTTCCCGCTTAAATTTTCTGCTATATTTTCCAATACTCTTTCTCCGGTTATTGTTAAAGCCAGCGCGTTAAAACCGCTTATTTGATCAGCGAGCATTATTCCAAAATTTCTATCATAATAATCCTGTTTTATTTTTGTTTTTTTTATATAATCATAAAGCGTGAATGCTTTAAAATATTCTTGATTAATATAAGATAGCCGCAATTCCATGAAATAATGGTCCGCGATTAATTTTTTAAATTCTTTGCTTATTTGAAAAAATATTCCCGCGCCTATTGTTATAATCAAAACAAATTTTAATAATTTGATTAATAAACAATATTTATTTTTCTGATCGCGTAAGCGCTCTTCATCTTTTTTTTCTGAAACTATTGCCTCTTGCTCGCTGTTTATTGCGATAATAATCGCGAAGTAAAGCCAAAAATAAACATTTGTCGCCGTAACGGCAAAGCCGAACATTAAAGATATTAAATAGCCGATAACCGCGAATAAAATAAGCCATGATAAAAATTTTGATTTGCTGTTTTTTATATTATCTATAATTAATTTGAAAAATAAATAAAGCAAAGCCAGATAAAAAATCAATCCGACGAAACCGGAAGTTAAAATAACATCTAAAAATAAATTATGCGCCCTGTTCGGATATACATTAACTTTGCCGTTAATCGCCCAATCTTTTTTATAATACCGGACAAACACTTCACCTTGGCTGTCCGGCCCATAGCCAAGCATCGGGGCTTTTTTAATGGCATCCGCGCTTGCTTTCCAAAAATTTATTCTGGCCGCGTTGCTGCCGCTCGCCGGATCAATCATTGATGTAACCCTGACGGCAAAAAAAGAATTATTATTTATAAGCAACGCGCCAATTCCGAAAATAACAAACAAGCTAAAATAAATAATTATCTTTTTATGGTTTTTAAATAAGAATTGGCTGAAATCAACTGCTTTTTTCGCGATTAAAAAATAAATAAGAATAGCGGCCGCTAAGCCGAATACCAGGCCTACCCAGCCGGCTCTGCTATAAGTAAAAAGCAAGCACAACAGCTGAAATAGCGCGATTATAAGCCAAAAAAATTTAATTAAAAATTTCTTGCTTGCAAAAAATAAATATCCTGCCATCGGTATAACTAAAAGCAAATAAGAAGCTAAAAAATTCGGCTGGCCGAGAGTTGACGATACTCTTCCTGTTAATATTGCCGGCTCCATCCATTCCATAAAGTCAAAACCGGCTATTTGTATTATCCCGTATAAAGAAACAAAAAAAGAAGATAGAACGGCAGTTATAACAATTCTATTAATCTGATGTTTATTTTTAAGAACTGCCAATAATAAAACAAAAAATAACAAATAATAAATATGGCTTTCCAGACCTTGGTGCCTTTCGTAAAGGCCGTAATAACTTAAAGAAATGTTTTCTGAAAAAATTGCCGCTGTTGCCAAAGATAATAAAAATAAGAAAGGTATTATTAAATATTTTTTCCAAAAAATTAAATTTTTAAGGCGAGCCGCGGCTTCCTTTATGTTAAAACTTAAAATCAATTTAAATAAAACAAAAAACAGCAGGAATAAAGTTAAAATTTTAAACAAAACCATTTTATTTAATTCAAAAGCGTCATTGGTTTTAAAAAACACGGCAAAGCAAAGCGGCATAAAAAAAACAATGGCCAAATAGCTGAGCTCAATCAATAAATCTAAAATTTTATGCAATCTTATTCGTGGCATATATCTATATAATTCCCCTCTCGGGAGGGGTGGGGGTGGGTCTATACAATTCCCCTCTCCCCGCAAAAAGCGGGGCGAGCAAGAAAGGACATTGCTGTTTCATATTCATTATATCTTAAAACAGTAAAAAATAAAAACTCCCCGCCCCGATGAACATCGGAGCGGGGAAAAATAAAATCCTTAATTAGGATCCCTTTAAGAATTTTAAGGATTAGCTACTCCTGCCGGAGTGGCATAGTGCAAAATATTGCCGCTAATGCCGCCTGTTGTGGCGCCTAAACAGTATTGTAATGCATATGAACTGCCAAGTGGAGTTCCAGTTTGCGCATATGTGTAAACATCGCCTCCGCATCCTGCGAGAGTAGTATCACCAGGTTGTGGATTACCAGGCACAAGAGCCATGTATGTTACGCCGCTGGTTGGTCCCGTAATAGCTGTTGCTACAGTTGCCGGATAGCCGCCTTCATCATTGTAATACAATTCCAAAGCTGTCTGAATCTGCTTAACATCCGATACGCGCCTGGCGTCTCTGGCTTTCTGTCTGGCATTGTTCAGCGCTACCACAGCTAAAGTTGACAATAAGCCGATAATAGCGATAACGACCAATAATTCAACTAAAGTAAAACCTTTTTTGTTATCTTTCATATTTCACCCCCTTTCCAATATTTCACGAAATAATACATCCGCTTGCTGACAAGCATGGGGAATTTTATATCGCGAAGAATAATTTTTAGTTAATTGGTTGCTTAGTTACTTGGTTAATTAGCTGAATAAAATATACAGTGTCATTATCAGCACCGAGTGCTGCGACAGCACTCGGTGCTGATAATGACTGCTTTAAAACCTAATTAACTGATCACTAAGTAACTAAGCAACTAAAATAATACTTATCCACAATTATACCATAAATTCAAAAGATAATCTATTGATCGCATTAATTATAGCTATTTATTTATTGGTTGCGCAATTGCCTATTGCCTTTTTTAAATTACAGGCGTTAAATCTAATGTGCTATATTTAAAATTGCGTTTAACTCTAAAACTGCCCTGCCATATTATACATAGGCAAAATTATCGCGGCCACCATCATGCCGACCGCCGCGCCTATCACAATCATAATAAGCGGCTCCATCAATGTCATTAGATTAGACACAATATTGTCTATTTCCCTGGCGTAAAAGTCAGTAAGCCGCTCCAAAATAATATCAAGCTTGCCGGTCCTTTCTCCGACGCTTATCATCTGAGAAACCATTATAGGCACTGCTTTGTTTTTCATAAAAATACTGGAAATAGAATTACCGTCTTCAACCTCTTTGATAGTTTGATGAATTAAATCATAATAAACTCTGTTATCCACGACATCCGCGGCTATTTTCAAGCTGCTTATAATCGTTACTCCGCCGATAATCAAGGTGTGCATTGAACGAGTAAAGCGAACTATATAGATTCTTTGGAATAATTTTCCAAATATCGGGAGCTTTAATTTTAAAAAATCAAGTTGCTTTCTGCCAAACGGTCTGCTGACATAAAACCTAACGCCTTCCGCTAAACCGGCTAAAATTAAAATAATCATCCACCAATAATTAGACATCAATCCGGATGTTCCTATTAAAACTTTGGTCGCGAAAGGCAGCTCAGCTCCGCTCTCGGTTAAAATATCGGTTAATTTCGGCACCACATAAACCATCATGATAACTCCAACCGCGCTTAAGCCAAAAAAAACAAAAATCGGATAAATCATTGCTCCTCTGATTTTACTCATCATGTCATAATCCTTTTCCATCTCATCGGCTAAATAATTCAAAACTTCGTCCAATTTGCCTGAAGTTTCGCCTGATTTGACAACGCTTATGTAAAAATTGGAAAACACTTTTGGCCGCTTGGCAAAAGCATCGGATAATTTTGATCCGCTGTCAACATCTTCGGCGATTTCTGAAATAACCAATTTTAGCTTGCTATTTGCTGTTTGGTTGACTAAAATTCTCAGCGACTGCACCATGGCCACATTAGCAGACATCATTACTGAAAATTGGCGCGAAAAGATGGCTATATCCTTAGCTTTAATCCTATTTATAAAAGGAATATGTATTTTGCCCACGACAGTAATTTCTTTAATAAAAATAATTGAATATTCTTTTTCTTGCAATGCTTCGGCCGCCTTATCCTGATTTACCGCCTCCGCCAAGCCGCCTACTACTTCACCGTTTCTATTTAATGCTTTATATTTAAAATTTGGCATATATTAAATTTAGAAGGGAAAGAAGGCGAAGAAGGCTTAAAAGGGAAGAAAACCGTCGCCAAGGCGTGGCAGGCAAAATAATTTTTTCCTCTACCCCTTTAACCCTTCTTTGCCATCTAGGCCATCTACCCCTTCTTAGAATATATTTGTAGATTTGAATTAATTCGTAGATTTGAGTGCTATTGCTTTACATCTCCTGATTTTACCAATTCTTCTATGGCTTTATCCATGCTTATCATTCCCTCTCCCCTGAAAGTTTGCATAACATTCGCGAACTGGTAAATTTTATTCTCCCTGATTAATGATTTAATCGCGGGATTAGCCAGCAAAACTTCCGCGGCTAGCGCCATCCCGCCGCCGCGACGAGGCAATAATTTATGGACAACAATACCGGACAGCGCGTCTGCCAAGAAATATCTAGCCGCCTGGCTTGACAGTTTATTCTCCAAGGAAGCTAAAATCTTTTCTGCCGCTCTGACGGAGCTATCCGCGTTGACTTCTAAAACCACCAAGCAATTGCCGGAAGACAGCTCCAAAACAAGCGAAATAACATCTGAAAATTCCCTCCTGATTTCTCCTATATAAACCAAGTCAACATCCTCTTCCATGCAATAATTCACTCCTTGTTTTACTGATTTAACATCCCTGCCCACCTGTCTTTGTTCAATTATGCTTTTTTTATTAACAAATAAGGACTCAATAGGATCCTCAATGGTAATAATATGCCTGGCATTGGTATTATTGATTTCTTCAATAAAAGAAACTGCTGTGGTGGTTTTCCCGGAGCTATAAGGCCCTGCTATTACCAAAAGCCCGTAATTCAAATTAACAAAATTATACAAAGCTTTCGGCAGATTCAACTCTGCCATGCTTTTTATGGCATTTGGAATATAGTGGAATGACAGCGCCGGCAAATCCTTCTGATAAAAAATATTGATGCGAAAACGGAAATTGCCGTTAAAAACTTTAACTGAAATAATCTCTTTTTTTTCTTGCAGTTTTGCTTGCTCTTCTTTGCTTAAAAAGGATTCAATGGATTTGTTTAATATTTCGCTGGTGGCGATTGACTCGCCGGACATGGGAAAAAGCTGATCGTTAATCCGCATCATTGGCAAACTGCCTACTGACAAATGGAGGCTTGAAGCGTTTTTTTTGGCCGCTTCAGCCAATATTCTGTTTAAATAAATTGAAGGAATCTCCATATTGGTTGATTAGTTGCTTAGGGATTAGTTAATTAGTTTGCATTATTTAATAAATTAATAAATAGCGAAGCGATAATAAATTAATAAACTTAATCTATTAATTTCTTGCTTCCGAATTTCTACTTACCCAAAACTTTCTTTATCTTACCCACCACCTCTGACGGCATAAAATGGGCTTTGATTAAATAATCCTCCGCTCCCATGCTTAGACCTTGCTCAATTTCACTTTTCTGGCTTAAATTAGTCAGCAAAATTACCGGGATTTTTTTTGTGCTTTCATTGTCTTTAAGCTCTTTTAAGACGTCAAAACCATCTTTTTTCGGAAGAAAAATATCCAGCAAAATAATATCCGGCAATTCTTTAAAGGCCGATTTTAATCCTTTTTCCCCATCCTCGGCCGCGATAACTTCAAAATTTTCTAAACTGAATTTAGTGGCATACATGCTGAGAAGAAAAGAATCATCTTCAATGATTAATATTTTTACTTTTTTATTTCGCGTATTCATATTATTAAATATATAGCTTATGGCTATATGGTTATATTGTTGTATTATTTTTATAGTTATAGCAATATATAGAACTTATGCCTTTGTGCTTGATTGCCACATGATAGAATACAAGAATATTAAAATATAAAAATAAAATATTTTTCTAATATTAAAAATATTTTCATATTCTTGTATTTTCATATTTTCATTATTCGTTTTAAATCAAAACAATCGTTGTTTTTATTCAAACGCGTAATTACCGATAATAAAAATTTACATTCCGACAACCCTTAAAACTTCTTCAAAAGTGGTAAGCCCTTGCAGGACTTTTATTATTCCGTCATGCAAAAGAATCAAAAACTTTTGAGTTTTTTTAATGTCTTTAACGCTTAATGATTTCTTGCCGTCAATAATCATTTCCTGCACTTGATCGTTAATATCCAATACTTCCGCTATTGCAATTCTGCCTACATATCCGGTGTTAATGCAGCGCGGACACCCTTTGCCCTTATAGAAAACAAGTTTTTCAATATTAAAATCCGGTATTATTTCTTTTATTGAATCAACCGGTATTTGATTAATCTCTTTCTTGATTTTATTTAAAAAGTCCTTCGGCAGTCTGTCTTCAGCTTTGCAGTGAGGACAAATTTTCCTGGCCAGCCGCTGGGCGACAACAGTATTCATCGTAGAGCCGAGCAGGAACGGCTCTACCTCCATATCAACCAATCTGGCAATCGCGCCCAAGGCGTCAATCGTATGCAAGGTTGACAAAACAAAATGGCCGGTCAAGCCGGAATGAATTGCCAATTCCGCGGTTTCGCTGTCTCTTATTTCACCGACCATTATTACATCTGGGTCCTGGCGCAAAAGCGACCTTAAACCAGAAGAAAAGGTATACCCCACCTCCGGCTTGGCTTGAGATTGGTTGACGCCTTTTATCTGGTATTCAATCGGATCTTCCAGCGTGGATATATTAATGCCTTCTTTGTTAATTTCGCTGATAATTGAAAAAAGCGTTGTAGATTTACCTGAACCGGTAGGGCCTGTTACCAAAAATAATCCTTCGGTTTTTTTAATATTATTTTTTATTACCTTCCGTCCGTAGCCCTGAAAGCCAAGCTCGTCTAAAGTAGGCGGTTTTTTATTTACTTCCAAAATTCTCATAACCACCTTCTCCATTGCCAAAAGCGGTAAAACTGATACGCGAAAATCAACATCTTTGCCGTCTATCACCAATCTTATGCGCCCATCCTGCGGAACCCGAGTTTCATCCAGCTTTAAATTCGCCATCACTTTGATTCTCGCTATAATTGAATTATGTATATTTATTGGCAAAACAAGAGATGTGCATAATATTCCGTCAATTCTATAGCGCACTCTTGTTTCATTTTTTAACGGCTCTATATGGATATCGCTTGCTCTTCCTTCTACCGCGTGGCGTATAATCACTGAAACTATTTTGACGACAGGGGCGCTTTTAGTAAACTCGGCAGACTCAGTTGGTTCTTCTTTTTTAGCGCTTTCCGATTTTTCATACTCTTTTTCCTGCGCCCTTGTTTCCAGCGCTGAAGAAATCTCCTTATTAAAAGTCTTATACTGCTTAATGGCTTCGCTAAAGCTGCTATCCGAAATAATATAATATTCAACTTGCAATTTTTCTTCCTTTGCCAAGAAATCAACGGCTTCAACCGCTTTGAAATTATCCGAATCAACTATGCCGATTTTAATTTTGCCGGCGCTCTTTTCAAAGCAGATAACTTTATAATTCCTTGCTACTTCAAGCGGAATAACAATCAGCGCGGACTCATCTATTTTTTTTTCCAGCAAATTTTTATATGCCGCGCCGTAAGCCCTTGACTTTACTTTAACATACTCTTCCGGATCAACTAATTTTTCTTCAAAAATAATATCTTCAATTGATTTTGTTTTATCGTCTGAAAGCGCTTTTATTTTTAATAAATCATCATCGCTGATTAAATTTTCTTGAATCAGTAAGTTTAACAATTCAACTTGTTTGTTTGTGTTTTCCATAATTTAAAATAATAAAGATTAGACTGTAGAAAAATCAGCGTGTGCCAGCGTCCAGCCACCGCGAGATCAGTATTAGCTCCGTCCCCCGCCTCGGCGGGATCATCTAACGCCGAAATAAAGCTGATTTTTTCATAAAAACAACATAAAATATATTTTTCTACACTCTCAAAGATGATGATTCTTTTGTCTTACTATTATTCTGGCTCTTCTTCATTTTTCTTATTATAAGATTCAAAGGGATTGCTATTCGTTGAAATGCTTTCTTCTGCGCGATAATCTTTGTTTATTTTTAATGTTTTAAATTTTGGATTATTGAAAATATCAGTATTTAAAACCGATTTGTTTGATTTTAAATAATCTGTATTAAAATATGCCGCATTAAAATCAATTTTTGCCGCAAGCCATGTGTCAAAATATTTTAAAAATAAAAAACCTCCAATAGTCAAAACAAAAAAAATGGCAATTAAGCTCATCAACAGCTGATTTTTTTTTTATTATTTTTAAATACTCCATATTACAAATAAATTAGGCCTCGCGCATTTTTTATTCATTCCATTAATATTATAGACGACATGGTAATAATACTAATTTAATACGAATAATTCTAATAACGCGAATAATATTAAATGTCCTTAACGATTATTTATCATCTTCCGTTTCCATATAGTATGTATTCATTTCAAAAGAAGCGAATTTTTCTAATGGTGAAAAACTTAAATTTACAATATCTAAAATCGGTATATTGTTTTCAATATCTTGAAGCAATCCTTTCAAATTCGCGTAATCAACGCCAACAACTCCTATTTTCAATCCTACTTTAACCACATCTGATTGCGCTTCTTCCCGCGCGCCGCCAGATTCTTTCTTCGCGGCTGATTCTCTTGCTTGCAGTCCTTCTTTTTCTTTTCCGGAATCAATTTCTACTGATTGAAGAAACAACCCTCTTTTCTTAATTAATAATTCCATTACAGAAAACAAATCTTCATAATTGCGCCGATCAGGCACAATAGCGTTAATTTTTTCTATATTAGGCAGGATGATCTCTTTATAAGACTTATTTAATTTATTTAATTGTTCTAAATTCTCCTGAAGCGCTATATATTTTGTTTGATTTTGCAATTTTGACTGCCCAATATCCTCAACAATCATAATATACTTCGGTTTTATAATTAAAAACGAACTAAGAAGCAAAATAATCAGCAGCAATCCTATTCTCAACAAATGAAAATAATTAACCAGAAAAAAATTTATTTTCTGCCTCCACCGATCTCTTTTATACTCTTTTATTTTTACTTCCTGCATATATTATCTGAAATTAGAAATTTGAAATTTGAAATTTGGAAATAAATAAAGCTTTTAAAAATAATCGCCAAATTACTAATTTCAAATTACAAATTACAAAAACTTTTATTCCGTGAACCCCGTTAGAAAAATGCCGCTTTATTCGTTAATATAATTATTTTCTTTATAAGAAGCAAGCATTTATCGGGAGTTAAGGATTTTTTTCTAACGGGGTGAAAATATCCGGCTTAACTGATAATTCCAGTTTAAAGCCAACTCCTGACCCTTCTTCTCCATCCTCGGCAGATGATTGTCCGCTGCTGGCGCTTACCATAATAACATTATTATCTGCCCGCATAATTTTTATCTGCTGGGCGATAGTCCAAAAGTCCTTAGCATGAGCCGTTAAAATATAATCGCCGTTTATACCGCCGCTAAAGCTGTCGTAAAAAACATCGGACAATGTATAATTTTCTAAAAATTCAAAAAAATTGGTCCAATAAATATGATTATCCAGAATCTGGCCGGCAATATTTAATTTTTTATTAAAAAATAAAATATCTTTCACTTCCGCTTCCAATTCTTCTATTTGCTGATTTGTTTTATTGATTTTATTAATAATATCCTGATTTTTTAAATTTATCTGCTGTCCCCAAAAAAATAAAAATCCATAAATAGCTCCTATAATAAAACACGGGAAAAGGCATGTGATCAACAAGTTTGTTGCTCCCTTGCGCCAGTCAAAAAACGAAACAATTTCGTCTTTTATTAAATTCGTTTCCAAGATATCGGGGTTTTCCCATTCTTGATTTTCTTCTCGCGGCTTAGCTTGCTTTTTAGCGCTCTGTTTTGTTTTTTTGGCTTTTGCCGGCTTATTAAGATTGTTTTTTTTCTCTTTTTTAATAATCGGCTGCTCTTTTATTAAGTTTACCGCGTTTTTCCGCAAGCTATTTGAGCCGCCTGCGTTTTTCTTGTCTGACTCGAAAGCTTTATCTTTTTTAAAAAAAGAAAACCACCCGGAAAGCATACTGCCCCCCGGCTCGCTTTTAACGCCGTCCGCGATAGCCGGTTCCGACCACTCTATCTTTTTGCCGCTCTTCTTTTTATCGTCTTTACGGCCTTTGCCTTTGCCTTGATTGGATAAAAAATTAACTTCCTCCATAAAATTTTATATAATGCGAATCCGCAAATTATATGCGAATACTGCGAATTCGAATAACGCGAATTGATATAATGCTGTATTTTAATTTGAATAATTAATTTGCATAATTCGTAATTTGCGGTATTTGCATAAATTTGCGGATTCGCATTATTCTACTCTATCTCCCTCATTGCCAAGCCGATGGCGATTGACATGCGCGGCCCTATTTCGTCTAACAGCGGCTTTAATTCAAGCGGGCAGGAAATTCTGGCCCAAGGATTGCCCACTATCACATTAACATCCAGAGTTTTAGATAAATAATTTGACAAATTTAACAGCAAAGCCGCTCCTCCTGATAAAATTATTTTTTCAATTGATCTGTTGTTTTTTTCTTTAAATAAATTAGAAGTATATTTTATTTCATTAATAATCGGCGATATGGTGCTGATAATCGTCTGCGGGATTACATCTTCCTGGGAATTAATAGAGCTTATGCCTAAATCATACTTAAACTGTTCGGCCCGTTCCAGGCCGATATTCAAATTATTGCCGATGGATTTGGTTATGGTCATGCCTCCGATGTCAATGCTTCTGGTTAATATGGGTATGCTTTTGTCAATAATGGATATATCAGTTGTATTGGCTCCTATTTCCACAATCATTACTGTTGATTTATCGTTGCCCATTAAAGATCTTATCAAAGAAAAAGTTTCCGTTTCTAAGCTTAATAAATTAATTTTGGCATGCTTAAAAATTTCTATGTACTTTTTAACCAAAAGCTTTGGGGCGCCGGTTAAAAGGACTTTTATGTTTTGCTTGCTTGATTTGCCGGCGGAATTTTCTTCTTTATTTTCTTTTATTTCTCTCCAGTCCAAAATTATGTCCTCCAGCGGCAAAGGTATAACTTTTTTCGCCTCCCATTGAACGGCTGAAGCTATTTCTTTTTTGTTTACTCCTGATAAATTAATAATTGAAGAAAAAACTGAAAAAGTCGGCAAAGCGGCAACCGCGCTCCTGCTGACAGTGCCTGCTTTTTGGCAAATTTTATTAATTACATCCGCTAGCTTGGCAGGGTCTGACTGGGAAGAAATCTGCAACTCCTCGCTAAAGCCATAAGTCAACAGCTTTACTTTGCCTGATTCTTTTTTTAATTCAACAAGCTTAACGCTTGATGTGCCGACATCAATTCCCAGATAACTGTTGTTGGAAAAAAATAAACCCATAAATATTTAGTTACTTAGTGATTAGTTAATTAGTTAATTAGGAATTCTCGCTTCACTTTTTTATTCACCGCATTTGCTTAATCCTAATTACTAAGCAACTAAACCCTAATATGCTCTTTTGCATTATTATCATTTATATTATATAATAATATTAACAATACGGCAAAAGTTATCTTTTATAATATATTAATTATAACATAAAAACATACAATAAACAAAACATTCTTGCGTAACGCATAACTCATAGCGCGTAACGCAAAATATTTAATGCTTAGATTATAACATTGTCTGCTTATGCGCGTTATGCGCCTGCCCCGTTTTGCGGAGTATTTGCGGGGTTATGCGTTCCATGTTATGCGACACTTATGAACTTTTTTATCAAATACAAAAAAATTATTTTAGCGGTAAGCTTTGTTTTAATTGTTTCTTTGCTTGGATATGCTATATACGTTGTGTTTTTCAAGGCGGGAATTCCTGAAGCGCCGAAAACAACAATTACCAAAGAAGGGGAAACAACCGCTCCGGCCGGACTGCCAATATCGCCGGAAGGTACCGGGCAAATAATCACTCCAACTTCCACCACCGGCCTGCCGGCGGAACAAATAACTGCTCCAACTGCCGGCGCGACAGCCAAGGGAGGGCTTACTCAAACGACGGAACTTAATCAAGAATCAAGCTTTCATGCCACTTTATCCGGCGACGGCTCAGGATTGCAATATTACGACAAAGAAGACGGAAAATTCTACCGCATTAATGAAAACGGAGAAATTACCGCGCTGTCGGACAAAATCTTTCATCTTGTAGAAAGCGCTGTTTGGTCTCCTGACAAAAATAAAGCGATACTGGAATACCCTGACGGAGCGAATATTTTATACGATTTTGAAAACAACAAACAAACCACTCTTCCTTCTCATTGGGAAGATTTTAATTTTTCTCCCAGCGGCCGGCAAATAGTAATGAAAAGTATTGGGCTTGATCCCGACAACAGATGGCTGGCAATTTCCAACGCTGACGGCTCAAAAGCGCGGCGCGTTGAAGCTTTGGGCGATAAAAACGATACCGTATATCCTTCCTGGTCTCCAAATAATCAATCAGTGGCTATGTACACCGAGGGTGTTGATTTTGACCGCCAAGAAGTATTTTTCGTGGGATTAAACAATGAAAATTTTAAATCCATGGTAATTGAAGGCCGCGGCTTCCGCTCGCAATGGTCGCCTGAAGGCGACAAACTTCTTTATAGCGTCTATTCAAGCGCCAACGACTTAAAGCCCATGCTGTGGATAGCCAGCGCCCAGGGAGAAAGCATCGGCTCGGGCAGAAAAAGCTTTGGCATTGAAACATGGGCTGATAAATGCGTTTTTGCCGATAGCGATAACGCCTACTGCGCCGTGCCGGAAAAACTGGAAGAAGGCGCCGGATTATTCCCTGAAATGGCGAAAAACACCAAAGACAATTTATATAAAATTGACGCCCAAACCGGCTTGAAAAAATTAGTGGCTGTTCCGGACGGAAGCTATAACATGTCCAATATAATAATTTCCGACAATGGAAAATATTTATATTTTACGGACGCGACCAGTGGACGGTTATATAAGATTGATTTGAAGTAAGCAGACAACAGACGATAGACGGCAGACGGCAGGATTATATTTGTAGTTTTTTAATTTAAAAATAAATATAATTTTATGATAAATAAACAAAATCAATATTATAGATAAAAAATTAGAATTGGGCTAACAAATAAAATCATTCAAAGCGAGGTGCCACCATGAACTACCAAGAAATGCTCGAGTATATTTATCAAGAAAGAAAGAGGCTTGACGAAGCTGTAAATAAAATCATCCTAATAAACGGTTGTCTAGCAATGCGACTGGATGCACCAGCCGCAGACCCAGAAAAACTTAAAAAGCAAAAATGCCTTTTTGGTTCAGCGAGAGTCTAGCCCAAGCTCTCGCCTAATTCTAATTTTTTATCTATACTATTTTTTCCGCCTCGTCGCAGTCTCCTGAAAGGGACTGCGACGGACGAGCAAGCAAACCGTCGCAGTGCAAGTGACTGCTAGAAACCGAGTTTTAGCGGCTTCTACCGACTTTCAAGTCGGGTTTTGAGGCTTTAGCCTCAATCATACTGGACGCTAAAGCATCCAGAACCCGAGCTAAAGCTCGGTAGAAGCAGTAAAAATGTTCATAATCCAACTATAATAACTATGCCAAAAACAACCAGCCAAAACTTCCCAACAAAACTCTTTGTTGCCGCCTCGCTGGCAACTTTTGTTTTGTTTGCCTTTGTTTGGTTTTTTGTAAAAACAAATTTAATTGCAAACAACTCCGGCAAGCAGGCAGGCTCAAATGATCAATATTATTTAAATGAAAACTACGAGGACAAAGATCCTTTTATAACCAAAGTGCCGGATCTGAAAGACATGCTGGCAGGGCCGATTATCAGCCAGCTTGATCCGGCGCTTGGTTCGGACAACGCGCCAATTACAATCGTGGAATTTTCTGATTATGAATGTGAATTCTGCCAAAAGCAAGAGCAGGCGCTAAAGCAAATTATTGATAAATACGAAGGAAAAATAAAATTGATCTGGAAAGACTATCCGGAAAAAGATGAAAATTCAATTTCT